>NZ_JBFALJ010000026.1:62828-152117 GCF_040660195.1 Streptomyces sp. NPDC050147
GGTGGGGGCTATTTCATCCAGGCTCTGCGCAATCGGGACGGCCGGCTGGAGATCTTCGCCAACAACCCCGGTGGCGTGCATCACCGTTGGCAGCACCAGCCCGGCAGCACCTGGCTCGACTGGCAACAGCTGTGATCCTGCCTTCGTGCACGAGGCCGTCGCGGACACCACACACCAGTGGTGTCCGCGACGGCTGTCGAACGTCGGTTGTCGGCTGCCGGTCACAGCTTCCAGCGGAGGTCCCGGTCAGGGGTGTAGCGGCACATAGTCCCTGTGGAGAGGGTGCGGCGCAGGTGGGCCGCCAGCGCGGGGTGCCGCTGGTCCAGTTTGCGCAAGGTGTCCCGGATGCGGGCGGTGACGTTCTTCCGGGCGCGTTCGCGCGAGTCACCCAGGCGGCGCGGGCGGCCTCCGAGGCCCGCGTAGCGGCGGAGCTCCTCCAGCAGGTCGGCGCGCTCCCGGTCGTAGGCGGCCGCACGTCGCTCGTCCCCCTGCTCGACCGCCCGATCGATCTCCTCCTCGAGCTGCTCCAGATGACGTCGGTAGCGGGTGCGGGCCTCATCGTCCAAGACCTCGTCGGCCCCCATGGCGTGCACGGTGGCCACGGTGTCGTCGCCCGGGTTCAGCAGCCGGACGGCCGCGATGTCCTGGCCGGGCAGGCTCAGCAGGCAGTGCAGGTCGCGCAGGCCCTTCGCGTCGGGCATGTGGACGGTGCGGCCCTCGTACGTCAGCCGCCACACCTCGCCGTTGCGGCGGAACTCGTACGCGGCGGGAGTGTCGTCCGGGTCGGGGTGACCGGCCTCCGCATGACAGGCGTCCACATGACCGCCGCCCCCGTGTTTGACGCCCACGTGCTCGACGCGGGCGAGCAGATGCGTCATGCCGAGCTCGTGCGCCTGTGACTCGGCCTCGCCGAGCAGCCCGGCCACGTACCGCTCGTCGTGGGCGCCCTGCGCCGCGACCGCGACCGCCAGTTCGAGGCGGGACCGCAGCGACCAGGGCAGGGCGTGCAAGCGGTCGGCCGACCGGCAGGCCTCGGTGAGATGGCGTACGGCCGAGTCCCAGCGCTGCCGCGCGACGTCGAGAATGCCCAGCCAGAGCGCGGCCGGGCCGCTGATGTCCCAACCGAAGAGGGAGACCAGCCACTGGCCGGTGTACGGGACGAGCGCGGCGTGGGCGTTGTCGCACCACGCCGGGTCGCCCGAGGTGGCGGCCGCCTGCGCCTGGTAGCGCAGCCACAGCGGGGTGACGCTGCGATGGAGCACCGTGTCACCGCCGGCGCCCGCGCCGGGGCGGGGGACGGGCACGCCCCGGCCTGCGCCGGCTTCCAGCTCGGCGAGGGCCTCGACGAGGTCGACGTACGGATGCTGCTGGGCCCGCAGCGTGTCAAGCAGCTGCGTCGCCTCGGTGAACCTGCCGCGCAGTACGAGGAGGCTCCAGCGGTGGTGGGAGACGAAGTAGTGGTAGTAGTTGGCGCCCGGGGTGCTCATCGACTCCGAGGCTTCGAGGAGCTCGGTCGCCTCGGCGAACCTGCCCGTCAGGGCGTGGACGATGCTGTGGTCGATCACGGAGTGCAGCCGCAGGCGGGCCGAGCCGTCGGCGGCGCCCAGGGCCACCATGGCGTGGAAGTCCGCCATGAAGCGCGGGTCGCCCGACTCGAGTGCGGCAACCCAGCGCATGGACATCGCCACGTGCTCCGTCCACCGGTCGCCCCGGCGCCGGGACACCGCGACGAGCTCTTCCGCGAGGGCCCGCCGGGCGCCCGCCGTCTGCGGCCCCCACTCCGACTGCAACCGTGCCCAGAGCCCGATGTGCAACGTGTCGTCGTCGCCCGCCGCGCGGGCCCCGGCGATCACGCCGGTCGCCACGTGCCGGGCCAGGGAGGACTGCGACAGGGTCAGTTCGCCGTCGTTCCCTGCCGTCGGATCCTCGGAAGAGACGCCCTGCTGTTCGTGGGCCCACCGCAGGGCGCGTGGCTTCAGCAGCGCGGTGTCACCACGGCCGTCGGAGCCGTACAGGGTCAGTGCGGTCCGCCCCGTCAGCAGCGGGTCACCCAGATCCCGCGCCAGGGCGGCGGCGTCGGCGTACACGCGCCAGGAACGCTCATGCTCACCGAGCATCTGGAGCGCCGTCCCGAAGTGGAGGCCGAGCAGCACCCGCCGTGCCGGGGTCGCGTCGCCGAGGCGGTCGAGGGCGCGCTCGTAGTGCCCGGCGGCTTCCTCGTGTGCCACGCGGTTCTCCGCATGCCGCGCGGCGGACAACAGCAGCTCCACGGCCTCGTCGCGGTCCAGCTCCTCGAAGGCGAGATGGGCGTGGCGGGCCAGCTCCACCGGAAGGGTCACGTCCTGCGCGTCCGCGGTGCTCCGCAGCGCGCGTACGGCGGCCGCGTGCAGTCGGCGTACGAGCCGGGTGTCCAGACCGCCGTACAGGGTCTCGCGCACGAGATCATGTTCGAAGACCACGTACCGGGAGGCCTCCCAGGAGGATTCGTACGCCACGAGCCGCGCGCTCGCGGCCTGATCCAACCACCGGCGTACGTCCTCGGGCGGGGCACCCATGACGCCGGCCAGCGTGTCGGTGCGGAACCGCCGCCCGAGCACGGACGCGGCCCCCAGACAGTCGGCGACGGCACCGTCCAGCAGGTCCAACCGCTGCCGGAGGGAGGCGTGCAGCCCCGGTGACATCCCACTGACCTCGTGACCACCGGCCCACAGGCGCGCTGTCTCCTGTACGAAGAAGGGGTTGCCGCCCGTCCTGTGCAGCACGTCGGCGACGAGCTCGCCGTCCGGTGCGCTGCCCGCCGTACGGTGCATCAGTTCGGCGACGTCATCGGAGCCAAGGCCCGTGAGCGTGAGGGTCGTCGCCCGGGCCGTCAACGACCGGAGGCGGTCGCGCAGGGAGTGGTCCGGCCGCTCGACCTCGACGAGCCGGCAGGTCGCCACGATCAACACCCGTTCCAGCGAGACGTGCTGGGCCGCGAACTCCAGGAGGGCGACCGACGCGGGGTCGGCCCAGTGCACGTCTTCCAGCACCACCAGGACGGGCTGGTGCTGCGAGGCGGTGACCAGCATGGTCGTGACCGCGTCGAACAGCTCGAACCGGCCCGACTCCTCCGCCCCGCCGACCCCGCCGTCCAACAGCACCCGCCACACCACACCGGCAGCCTCCGACGCGGCCTCCCACGCCTCTGCCCGCAGGGACCTGCGCAGACCGCGTATGACCTGCGTCCAGGGCCAGTACCCCGGAGTGCCATCGGCGCCCCAGCACGACCCGCGCAGCACGGCCATGCCCGCACGCCGCGCCTCGTGCACCGCGCACCCGATGAGAGCCGTCTTGCCGATGCCCGCCTCACCGGCGACCAACAGCAGCCCGCCCTGCCCCCCGTCGGCCCGCTCCAACTCGGCGCGCACCGCCCGCAGAAACTCCCCCCGCCCGAGCAGCCCCTGCCCGGCACCACCCACCCCCGGCCCCACGCTCACGACCGCCCCCGCCCCAGCCCTCGCAACGTCCCCATCCGGCGACAGCCGTCGGCTCACCGAAAAGCGTAGGGCGTGTTCGAAAACCGGATCAACTCGACCAAAGGGGTGAAGAGCAGCGGAGCCGACGACCATCGCGAGGCGCGCACAGTCCCGGTCGGCATCGGAGCCGAGCCGGGGCGCGTACTCGACGAGCCGCCCTTGACCCGGACGGCCTGGGGCGGGGGCTGTGGGATTCCCTGGATGGGTCATCCCCCTTCGCTGCCGGGTGCGAACCGGCCCATCGTGGGCGCGAGCCACGGTGAGGGCTCGGCCAGCCGCCCCGGCTTCGCCGCTCGGCGGCACCTACTTTGGGAAAGTTGCGAATGAGTGTGCCGCGCGCCCCCCTTCAGGGCCAATGCGCCTCCGGCACCCAGGCCCGCTGTGCCCGATTCCCGCAACGGATGAGCATGCGCAACGGGCGCGTGGGGCGTGACAGGGGGGCGCGCGCCGACGGGTTTCGCAACTTTCTCAAAGTAGGTCCCCGATCGGGGTGGCAGCGGGGGAGACCGAGCGCCGACCGTAACGGGCACTCACGTCGGGGCGATGGCGAAAGCTGAGCCGGGACACGATAGGCGGAACCTGGCCAGGCATGTTGGAACGATTAGAGACGTGTCGCGGTCCGGACAAGGTCGGCGACGGCTCTGGACCGGCTGTGCGGTGGCCAGGCGATGACGGTGGTGACTTTCGGCGCGTCCAGCGCGGGCGCGGCAGCGAGGTCATCGTGTAGTTGGACTCGGCACGACTCCGGTGAGACCGCGCAGGCCCGGCCGAGCGCGACGAGCTGCAGCAACTGTGCCTGGTCGCGGACCTGCGGGCCGGGGCCGGGCGGACAGGTGCCGTCAGGGTCGGGCCAGGGTGGCAGAGGCAGGCCCGGGAGCCGGGTGATGTCGGCCATGAGTACATGGGCCCGGACCGTGAGCGGATGTCCGGCCGGCAGGACCACCACTGGCCCTCCGTGCTGAGCTCTTCGGTGTGGAACCCGGCCGTCGAGTCGAACGGCCGGTGCAGCAGCGCCACGTCGGCCCGGCCTTCGCGCAGGAGTCGTTCCTGCTCGGCCGGGCCGCACAGGATGACATCGACAGGGACTGCGCCGGGTTCGGCGGCGTACGCGTCGAGCGTTTCGCCAGCAGTTCGCGGGACGCGCTGGCTTTCGTCACCACCTCCTGTGGGAGTTCCAGGTGTACGGCGAGAAGGGTGGCACTCCGTCACCCGGCGGCGCGGTCAAGGTCGCCGGCTCCCAGGGCGACTGGCAGTTGACCGTCGGCGGCCAGCCCTACACCGTCAAGGGCCTGACCTGGGGGCCGGCCATCGCGGACGCCCCGAAATACATGCCCGACGTGAAGTCCATGGGCGTCAACACGGTCCGCACCTGGGGCACCGACGGCGGCACCAAGGCGCTGCTCGACAGCGCCGCCGCACACGGCATCCGCGTCCTCAACGGCTTCTGGCTGCAGCCCGGCGGCGGTCCCGGCTCCGGCGGCTGTGTCAACTACGCCACCGACACCACGTACAAGAACAACATGCTCAGCATGTCGAAGCCGCGGTGCACGATTCTCGGCATGGATGCCGAAACGCAGCTCACACGCACCGCGCTCGCGGAACGCGGATTCAAAGGATTGGTTCGGTTCGCGACCTTGCCGGAGAGCGACGTACCGCCGACGGCCGGCGTCTACGTGGTGGTGCGCGCCGAAAGCGGAAGGCCCGGTTTCCGTGTCGGGTAGCGGGCAGACGTCGTCGGCCTGGATGGCGGGGCATGCCGGCTGCTCAGTGCGTGCCGACGGACCCTGGTGATGAGTTTTCGTGACCGCATCCGTCACATGTATGACCGGACAGGGTGAGACGGAAGGATGACGTGATGTGTGCGGACACCATGCTGGGGGAGCTGGGTATGAGCGGGCTGGGTGCGCGCGGTCTGGGCGAGGCCGACGAGTCGGAGTTTTCGGGGCTGGCCGAGCGGCACCGGCGGGAGCTGCACGTGCACTGCTACCGGATGCTCGGGTCGTTCGAGGACGCCGAGGACACCGTGCAGGAGACGTTCATGCGTGCCTGGCGGCGGCGGGAGACCTTCGAAGGGCGGTCGACGTTCCGGGCGTGGCTGTACCGGATCGCCACCAACGCCTGCCTGGACCTGCTCGCCAAGCGCCGCCCCGAGCCCGCGACCGGCGGCGAGGTGCTGTGGCTGCAGCCCTACCCGGACCGGCTGCTCGACGAGCTGCCCGCGGGTGAAGCGGACGAGCCGGAGACCGTCGCCGTTGCGCGGGAGACGATCGAGCTGGCCTATCTGGTCGCGGTCCAGCACCTCGCGCCGCGCCCGCGGGCCGTGCTGATCCTGCGGGACGTGCTCGGCTGGCCGGCGAAGAACGTCGCGGAGCTCCTCGGCGACTCCGTCAACTCCGTGAACAGCGCGCTGCAGCGCGCCCGGACCGGAATGCGGCAGCACCTGCCCGCCGAGCGGCAGGACTGGACCGGCGGCCAGGAGGACGCCACCACGCGTGAGCTGGTGCGCCGCTACACCGATGCCAGCGTTGCCACGGACGTCAAGGCGCTCGCCTCGATGCTGCAGGACGACGTCCGCTTCTCGATGCCGCCCACGCCCGGCCTGTACGTCGGCCGCGACGCAGTGGTGAACTACTGGATCGAGAGCGGCTTCGAGGGCATGACCGGCCTGCGCGCCGTTCCCACCTCCGTGAACCGGCAGCCCGCCCTGGCCTTCTACCTCTGGCAGCAGTCCGAGGGCGCTTACCTGCCGCTGACGATCGACGTCCTGCGCGTCACCGGCGGGACGATCACCGAGATCACCACGTTCCACGACGACCAGTTCCCGCGGCTCGCACTGCCGGAGCGCCTGCCGGCCGACGGCACTGAGTAAACCCGGTGCAAACGCTCGCGCTGCGCGCCGGCGCACGCATCGCCGTGATCGCGGAGGAATGGCACAACGCGTTCTGCATCGTCACCCAGGGCCGGGTGCAGTTGGAGCTACGCGACGGCGAGCCGGGGCCGGTCCTCGGCCACGACGCCGCGTTCTGGCTCCGCGGCACCGGCGTCCGCGCCCTGCACAACCCCGACCCTCGCACGGCCAGGGTGCGCATCATCACTCCGCCCAGAAGCCAGGCCCTTACCGAATGACGAAAGGAACGACATGAACAGCATGAAAGGAAACCACCGCCGTCACCGACCCGGGCACCGACCGCACCAGCCACTCCCACCGACTCCGCCGCCTCGCCGGCACCGGCCTCATCGCCACGCTCGCAGCGACGGCGGCCACCACCCTCGCCGCCGCACTCGCCCGGGCCGCCGGCGCCGACTTCGAGGTCCATGGTGGCGAGACCATCCCGCTGTCCGGCATCGCCGTCGTAACCGGCTTCTGCTCGGCCGTGGGCATCGCCATTGCTGCCGCCCTGCTGCGCCTGAGCGCTCGCCCCGCCGAGCGATTCGTGTGGACAGCCATGTCGCTGACCGCCATCTCGCTGGTCCCGCCCCTTCTTTCCGGGGCGACCACGGCCACCACCACCGCCCTCCTCGGGCTACACCTCGTCCCCGCAGTTGTGATGACCCCGACCCTGACGCGGCATCTGGGCACCCGAGCGGGCTGACGATCCCTAACGGGCATCTCCATCGTCGGTGCCCTCGGCCCGGTCTTCCTCCATCCCGGCCAGGTTCCTGGCCGCCCGCAGGCGGGCGCGGTCGGCGAGGGTGGCCGACGGGGCCGAGGGCACCGACGAGGTGCGGGGGCGGGGCACCGTGGATGCCAGGTCGAGGCGCTTGTCCATGTCCAGGCGGAAGGTGCCGTACGGGTTGACGTTCGACCAGAACAGTGCGGTCAGGCCACGCCGGTCCTCGTCTCCGAAAGTCCTTCGGGGGTTGACCTCGGAGTCTGTGTTGCGCATGTCGTCTGCACCGGGCCTATTGCAGATCGAGCAGCATGGTGTCGGCATGGTCGCGGCTCTCGACCACCCGGTAGCCCTCCGCGTAGTAGAGCGCGGCAGCAGGATTAGCGCGTTCCACGCTGAGGCTGATGTACCCCAAGCCGTGCTGCCGGGCGGTGTCGGCCAGCGCCCGCAGCAGCGCACGACCCACACCGCGCCCCCTCCAATCAGCGACAACGCCGATTGCCAGCTCGGGGATGTCGGCATGGACGAAGCCGTAGGCCGGCTCAGCCTCGGTGAAGAACCTCAGCCATGCCGCACCGACGGCGCGCTCGTCGGTCTCGACGGCCACCACACCGAGGTCGGTAGCACGCGGCCACCCGTCGACGTAGCGCGCAACCTCCGGGGCGGCCAACGTGTCCGCTCGGCTCCGCCCCGGGTGACTGGGCGTGTTCGCCGCCTCAACGAGCATGTCCTGCAGGAATGATGCGTCAGCAGTCATCGCCGCGCGGATCACGAAATCATTCATGGCATCGAGTGTTGGAGTCGCATGAGGTTCACTGCAACTGAGTAAACGTTGAAAACCACCACTGACCGATCAGGCTGCCGCACCGTGATCAATCCTCAGCACTCACCACGGTGTTACGCAGTGCTACATGTCAGGTGACGGCAGCCATACGTGAACTGGGCCGTGACCCCCGCGAGTTCATAGAGCGTTTTGCCCTGGCGAGGTTGCTTGGTTCGAGGTTGAGGTGTCGCGCCAGTTCGGGGTGGCGGAATCTGGCCACGGCCGTGAGCGTCACGCCCGGTGCGACGGGCAGACCATCCGCGCGGAGCTGGCGAGGTAGTTCCGCGGGGTGGGGTTGGCCCCAGGCACGATTCGGGGGCGGACCGCAGTGAGCCGGAGGTGGCGCCGCGCCTAGCGTGCGGTGCATGAGAATCAACGTGTGTTCACAGGTCGCCGTCGCCGCCGCGGCGATGCTGGCCGTCGGGGCGGGGACGCTGCCCGCCGCGGCCTCGTCCACGGCCTCGTCCACGGCCGAGCCTCTCGGCCGGTACTACGATCAGGCGGTCGACTGGCAGGACTGCTCCCTCGGCCCCGATGACACCGCAGGAAAGAAGCTCGACGCCGCGGGCGCCCGGTGTGCCGACATCACCGTGCCGCTCGACTACTCCGACCCGGGCGGCCGGACCATCACCGTCGCCATCTCCCGCCTGCGCGCCACCGATCCCGCGCACCGCGTCGGCACGATGCTGCTGAACAACGGCGGCCCCGGCGGGCCGAGCCTCGAAATGCCGCCCGGCATGGCCGGGTTCATGGGGAAGACCGCCGGGAAGTTCGACCTGATCGGCATGGATCCGCGGTTCGTCGGCCGTTCCACGCCACTGGACTGCGGCTGGGACGTCGGCTCGATGGTCTTCTCCGCAGGCAGGGACCGGGCGGGGTTCGAGCGGTCGGTCACCCGTGGGCGCGACCTCGCCGAGCGGTGCCGGCGCACCAACGGTGACGTACTGCCGTACATCACCACCCGTAACACCGCCCGTGACATGGATGTCGTCAGGGCCGCGCTGGGCGAGAAGCGGATCTCGTACTTCGGTTTCTCCTACGGCAGTTACCTCGGCCAGGTCTTCACCGAGCTCTTCCCCGGCCGCACCGACCGCATGGTGCTCGACGGAGTCATCGACCCCGCCAGGTACAGCCAGACGCTCCTGGAGGACTCCACCGCGGCCAATGAACGGGCCCTGCGCGACTGGGCGGCCTGGACCTCGGCGCGCCACAAGACGTACGGCCTCGGCCGTACTCCGAAGGCCGTGCTGGCCACCGTGGACCGGATCGAGGAGGCCGCGGCTGAGAAGCCCCTGCGGGTCGGGACGTTCCGCGTCGACGAACACTTCTTGCCGATCGTCTTCTTCGGGGGCCTCGGGAGCGATCTCGACGCGGCCCGGGCCGAGCTGGCCACCGCGACCCGCACCCTCGCGCGGGCGGCCGACCGTGAGCGCGTGACGCCGAAGCCCTGGCTGACGGGGGTGCTGGCGTCCACGACGACCAAGGCCGGGTCGCACCAGGGCAGTGCGCAGGCGGCCATCCTCTGCGGGGATGTCGCGACCCGGCGCGGGACCGAGAGCTACTGGCGCGACATTCAGGCCGACCGGGCCACGGCTCCCTTCGCGAGCCCCCTGACGCACAACATCACGGCGTGCGAGTTCTGGGACCGCCCCGCCGAGGCGCCGACCGTCGTCGACAACGACGTGCCCGCGCTGCTGGTCAACGCCACGGGTGACACCCGGACCACCTACTCCGGGGCGCGGCAGGCGCGGAAGCAGTGGTCGCGCTCCCGGCTGATCACCGTGCCCGGGGCCAACCAGCACGGTGTCTACGGTGATTACGGCAACGCCTGCGTGGACGGGCAGGTGAACGACTACCTGGCCACGGGCAAGCTGCCCCGGCGCGACCAGATATGCGACGCCCGGTAGCCGGGTGAACCGTGTGAGCGGCCGCTCCCTGTCCCACGAAGGCGCGGCCACTCAGCTCACAGGTGGCGCCGCCCACTGATCATCGGCGGCGCCCGTCAGGTTGTCACCCGTGCACCCGACGCCTGCCCGTCCCTGCGACGCTCACACTCGCCGCCGGGCGTTTTCCGCCGCAGGTGACCATCCGGCGGTACCGGGGGAGCCCGTCGCCGCCCCGGTGGGCGCGTGTGCAGGCCATTGCCTGTGGCCTGGTCGTGACCGTGGTGTCGTCCAGCGCGGTGGTCTCCACCGTGATCCGTAGGGGGCGGGGCACCAGGCCGCGGACGTTGGGCGCCATCGCCCGCTCCGTACACGACATGCGCTGCCGTTGCCGGACACCCATCGGTGGCTTACGACACGGATCTCACTTCACGCGCTGAGCACTTCCGTGAGCTGATCTCGTGGCTTCCCGGGCACACCTGTGCGGCATACAGTGCGCACATCTCCTGGACCGGAGCCTCCCCGCTGATGACGCCGTTCGGCAACGGTCCCTCCTGGAACACCGTCTGCCAGCGCAGCGCGTCGGCGAAGGGCAGACCGCACACGGCACACCAGTCGAACGCGACCAGCGCCAGCTTCCGCCGCTCGTTGATGGACCCCCACCTACACGATCAACGATGCCCAGTAGATCAGCGCGAAGAACAGCTCCTCCACGAACTGGTCGTATGACCAGGAGGGCCTTGAACGGCTGCCGCGTCGACATCAAAGGGGGCCCGGACGGGGGAGCAGTGGTCGGATCACAGCACAGCCACTCGCTGGCAGTCGGAGGCAAGACGACGTATGCGGGGCAGCGCGGCTCCACTGACCAGAGCGTGCGCAGCAAGGTCGGGGACACTTGCTTCTGCAACGGGCCGATCGGCTTGTCCGTGAGTCAACTGGGGGTGGAGACACGGGCTTTCACCGGGAAGTGAGGGACCGCGACGTGTGAATAGTGGCGAAGGGCGGGCGATCATGACAGTGCTGTTGGCCAGACGGATGCTGCCGGTGGCGGTCGTCCGGTGGGTCAAGCAGTTCTTCATGGATGCGCCTCTTGGGCCAGGGGGCATGTCGCGGCCGGTTGCAAGGGCGTTCATCGGTCTGGTTGCTTCGTGTAGTTGTAGACGGTCGCCCGGGAGACGCCGAGTTGGTCGGCGATGAGTTGTGCGGAGCTGCGGGTCTCGAAGAAGCCCTCGCTGTGTAGTCGGCGTACCAGCTCGCGTTTTTGGTCACGGTTTAGGCCGCGCGGTGTGCTGGAGCGCTGCGCCGCGAAGGAGTCGATAGCCGAGCGGAGTTCGCGTCCGGTGCGGTCGCGCAGCGTCTCCAGGGTCTCGCCTTGGTGTTCGGTGTCGGGGGCGACGAGGTTGGCGAGGGTCAAGGCCAGCGGGGACAGCGTGCTGACGTCCAGGTTCAGGCACAGGGCCGCGACGTACCGTCCCTCGGCGTTCTTGATGCCGATCGAGGTGCTCTTGGCCGGGCGCCCGTCGGGGAACTGGTTGCTGTAGTTCTGAATAACGCTGGGATAGTCGGGGTCCGCGATGCGGCGCAGGCCCAGTTCCGTGGCGGAGTCGCCGACCTGCCGTCCGGACAGGTTGTTCTCGATGGTGCGGATGGCGTTGTCGGGGCGGCGCAGATCGTGCAGGACGACCTCGCACAGACCCGGAAACATGCGGCCGAGGGCGACAGCAATGCGCTCGGCCTCACGCACGAGGTGCTCGTCTTCCGGTACGAGGTGCTCGTCTTCCGGTACGAAGCGCTCGTCTTCTGGTACGTCGGGCTGGTTGGCGCGTTCGCCATCTGGCCGACCGGTGGAGTGGGTCATCGCGTGCCGCTCGATTCCTGGGCATCGTCTGCGTGTCCGGCGAACACTGCGGCTATCTTTTCGGCGGACTTCAGTCCCGCACCGGTGAGCACGACCACGGTCGTCTCGTCCGGAGCGATCTCCCCGGTTGCGATGAAGTGATCGAGGGCCGCCGCGGCGACGCTGCTGGTCGGTTCGGCGTACAGGCCGCGCGCGCTCAGGGCGCGGACCGCGGCGTGAATCTCCGCCTCGGGGACGGCGTAGGCGGCGCCGTCGGAGCGGCGGAGGGCCTCTACCGCCTCGGGCAACCGGACCGGGTGGGCGATGGACGCGCCCTCGGCGATCGTCGGCACCCGCTCGCCGCGGCCAGCCGGGTCGATGCCGTGGAACGTGTCGGCGATGGTCGCCCAGTGCTCGGGCTGTCCGACGAACAGGCGCGGGCGCTTGTCGATCTGGCCGGCGACGAGCAGTTCACTGAACGCAAGGTCGCACCCGATGATGTTGCTACCGGCCCCGGCCACGAGGACTACGTTGTCCGGCGCGGTGAAGCCGAGGGACTCCCACATCTCGTAGGCGATGGTCTTGGTGCCCTGGATGAACATGGGGTGCCAGTTGTGGCTGGCGTAGGGGATCTGCTCCGACTGACGGATCGCCTCGTCGGAGACTTCGTCGCGGGTCCCGCCCACGAGCTCGACCTCGGCTCCGTAGGCGCGGGCCTGGAGGATCTTGGCCGCCGAGGTGGCGGCGGGAACGATGATCTTGGCGTGGATTCCGGCCGCGGCGGCGTAGGCGGCCACCGCGGAACCGCCGTTGCCCGAACTGTCCTCCAGTACGCGCTCGGCGCCGTGGGCCGCGAGATGGGACATCATCACCGATACGCCTCGGTCCTTGAAGCTGGAGGTCGGGTTGAACCACTCCAGCTTGAAGTGGACGCGTCGGCCGGCCCAGTCGACCGGAACCATCGGCGTACACCCTTCGCCCAGGCTCACCCGGCGGACGGCCGAGACGGGCAGGGCCGCGTGGTAACGCCACAGGGACCGTTCAGCGGTGTCGATCTGCTCGGGACGCAGGCCCGGCAGTGCATTGACGGCCAAGGGACTGCCATCCACGCCCCGCCAGCGGGGATCGTCCAAGGAGTAGCGCTTTCCGGACCGGTCGTACAGGGCAGGGCGGGTGACGGCTGACTGCTGTGCGGCGTTCATGGGCGGTTCCGGCTTCTACTCGCTCCGAGGTGCTGTCGCGTCGCTGGGGCACACGACCCGTCCCAGCAGGCACCCTTCCTTCCATCCAGCTTAGACGGCTTATCCAGAAATCGACGTGAAGTCTAACCACTCTCGGGTGCGTCATTGCTTGCGGCGATGCGGACATAGATGTCGACCGCGGCCCGCAGCTTGTGCTGCAAGGGCGGGCCGCTCGACGGTCACAGGGAGTGGGTTGCCGCCTTGGAGCGGGCCGGGCCAGGCTCGCCCACCTTGCTGCGCAAGGGAAGTTGACGCGTGGCTTGCGCGCCGTCATCGCCCACCATCTGTACTTCCACGCCAACCGTGCCGGTCTGCCTACCGCGGATCAGCGCGCCGCCGGTGATGTCGAATCCGGTGGGCCGACCGCCGCGGGAACCTCGGCTGAGCCGGTGTCTTTGCTGGTCGAGACGTTTGGGAATGGTGTGCCGGATTCCGCGTCGCCGCAGGTAACGGCGGTTCTTCCAGGACGTGTAGGCCTTGTCGGCCAGTACGTGACCGGGTCGGCTGCGTGGCCGACCAACTCCGTTGCGGGGCACGGAAATCTGGCTCAGCACCCGCTCGAGCTGAGGGCCGTCACCGTAGTGTTCGGGTGTCAGGACGAAGGTGAGGGGTCTGCATCGTCCGTCGGCGGCGAGGTGGATTTTGGTGGTGAAGCCGCCGCGGGAACGTCCCAGGCATTCGCCGATCGGACCACCTCCGTCAGCCGGACGACCAATTTCCGCAACGCCGGATCGCCCTGGTTCGTACCCCGCCCCGCCCCCTTTTGAAGGGGCGGGGCCGACGGGGCCTTCCTCGCGCCGGCAGCATGCTGGTGCGCCCGCACCGCGGTGGAGTCCACCGAGATGTCCCAGTCGATCCGGCCCTCAGCGTCCTCGGCCGCCTGGACGCGAGACAGCAGCATCAACCGGGGGCGCCGACACCGACGGCGGGGCCTCCGCTCTCATCTGACGTCCGCCGGCCAGAGTGCTCAGTCCCGCCAACTCGGCTGCTCATGCGCCAAATGAGGTGCTCAGTGTCGCCTGGTGACCAGCTCGCCGGATTGCATTCAGGGACGAGTGACGATCTCCGCTTCCGAGTTGGAAGCGGGATCCTGATGAACACGTCCGACAGTGGCGTCCGAGCCGTGTCACCGAGTCCGCGCCAGACCCCTCCCACGCCGGTCGCCTATGCGAAGGTCGGCCGGTCCTCGGTGAGGCGCCGCGCTCAGGGCATGACGCCCAGCGAGGCGGTGGAGGCGCTCGGGGAAGCCGGACTCGACGTGCACCTGGACCGCCGCAACGGATCTGCGGCCGACGACGGCGGCCGCCGTGAAGCGGAGCTCGCGGAGTGGCGGCGCATCATGCAGCTGCTCGCCGCGACCGGCGGCCCGTACGACCCGGACGCCGACACGGTCGTCCAGGAGGAGCTCGCCGAAGACGGGCGCCGCGAGGAAGTCGAGCCGCAGCGCCGCCGAGAGCAGCAGCGGGTAGCCGCACGGGCCGACGAACTGGCGGGCCTGGCCGGGGCCGGCCGACTCGATCGGACTGCGGCGATCCGCCCCGGGGACGATGCCGCACTCATCGCCCGCCGTCGGCCAGCACGACGGCCAGGAGTCCCGGGAAGCAGGCGTCGAGATCAGTGCGACGCAGAGTCATCAGGCGTGCCTTTCCGATCCGACGTGTCTGGGTGATCCCGGCTTCGCGCAGGATGCGCCAGTGATTGGACAGTGTCGATCTGGGCACGTGCACGCCGTCCGGGCTGCACGCGCTCTCACCTTCCTCGGCCATTTGGCGGACCAGTGCCAACCGAACCGGATCGCCCAGGGCATGGAGCACCACGGCCAGGTCCAAGTCTGCGTGGTCGGGCTGTTGCACTCGCTCTCCTCGTCTTCACCCGTGTGATACCCGTAGTATGCAGATCGCTTCGATGTTTCGGGAAAATCGAAATGTTTTAGGAGATGGCCGTGACGGTGCTTGCCACCCTTGCCCGCGTGTACGTCGACGACCTGGAGGTGGCATTGCCGACCTTCGTCGAGCTCACCGGAGAGCAGCCACGACTGCGGTTCGCCTACCGCGGTCTGAACCTCGCGAGCATTGGCGGCTATCTGCTTCTGGCAGGTTCAGAGGAAGCCCTAGCCCCTTACCGCGGCACCCACGCCACCGCGATCGTCGAGTCCATCGACCAGATCCTGAGCATCACCGAGCAACACGGCGGAGAAATCCTCGACGGTCCCAACGAGGTGCCCACCGGCCGAAACCTGACCGTGCAGCACCCCGGAGGCGCGACCATCGAGTACGTGCAGTTCGACGCAACCGCACTCTCAGCCCTCGCATGAGCCGACCCAGTCGACCCGAACAGGCTCGGTGGCGCCGTGAAAACTGGGGTTCTGGCTCACTTTCCGTCAGCCTTGGTTTCAGCGGTCATCCAAGGTAGGGCTTGAACGCGTCGAGTTTGGATGGCCGGCCCTGCCACTGCCCTTGGAACAGGTCCTCCGGGGTGGATGCGTCGGCGAAGAGCTTGACGGTGCGGGAAGTCATCCGGAGTTGGCGGCCGATCGCCCTCCGGCTGAGCCCGGCTGCCAGCAATTCGTGGACGGTCGCGTGGTTCACACGGATGCGGTCAGCGAAGCGGTGTCCCCTCGGCCAGGGCGATCCGGAGGGGTCTTCGAACTTCTCCGGCTCTGGGGCCGGTTGGGCCGGATCTGGCGTCAGGGCCTTCAGTCATCCGCGGTGGTCTGCGACGCACCGTTCCGCAGCCTCGCTCAGGCTGTGCCACAGGTGCCACCGGTGCCACCGGTCCGCGACCTGCACCGCTTGTGGCGCCCCTGCCGTGGCCCCTTCGGCGAAGAACGGTGCCCGATCGCGGCAGACCACCTCCACCCCGGGCCGTTTCACGAGCCAAGCGGCCAGGCTGGACGCCTCCCGGTCAGGCAGCAGATCGACTGGACGCCGGCTTTCGACGTCGACCAGGACAGTCCCGTAGTGACCCCCCTTACGGGTCGCGTACTCATCGACACCGACCACCCCAGGCAATGGAACTTCGGGGTCGGGCAACGCTTCGACCAGTCGCAGCACCGTGCTGCGGCTCACGGAAAAACCGATCATGCTCGCCAGGCGGGCACCGGCCCGACCGGCGAGCGCGAGCCCGACCGCGGCCAGCCTCGACCGCAGGCGCTCGGCCGGCCGACCGTACCGACGAGTCAAGCCTGGCAGCTGCCCGGTCACCTCGCTGCCCGCACGAGGTGACCGGGCAGCGAGGTGACGATGGCCGACATCGACGAGCTCGTCGTCCAGGAGCACTTGGTGGTCGTCGACTACTTCAAGCGGAGGCCGATGTACGCGACGGCCGCCGCGTTCGCCCTCGACGAGGACCTGGTGCGCGGCGTGGTCGCCGAGCGGATCGCGTGGGAGGAGGCGAGCGTCCCCAGGGACGCGGCGACCGCGCGGACCGGCTGGCACTGGCGGGACATCGTGCGGATGGGCGAGGAGGGGCGCATCACCCTGGGCAAGGGCGGCCGCTACTTGATCGCCGACCTGGAGGCGCTGGCCGCCGAGGCGGACGGCGAGCAGTACATCACCGCGCAGGCCGCCGCCGACGTTCTGGAGATCCGGCGCCCGGTCGACTGGCGGTACGTGGAGGCGGCCGGGTGGGTACAGCCCGCGGACACCTACGAGCGCGAGGCCGGTCGGCACCGCACCGTCACCGTCGCGCTTACCGCCTCGGCGACGTGCGCGCCGTGCGGGAGATCCCGGGCGTGGGCTGGGAGTCCCGCAGGGGTTGGCCGACCGGCAGTTGGGAGCTGGATTGGGAGCGCGTCGACGGCGGGCCGACCGAGGATGAGGTCGGGCGGTAGCTGTTCGCCGACCCGGTGGCCGCGACGTACGCCAGTGAGATCACCTTGTGCCCGGCGTAGGGGAGGTGGCCCGTGCCGTGAGCGAGCTCTTGGAGCCGGATGTGGCGGTCATCCTCGACACGGAGACCACTGACCTGGACGGGCAGACTATTGGTAACCCCGGCTAACAGGGCCTGCGGAATAGGCCGGGCAGCGGGCGTCCTGCGGCCGTCATACGAGCCCCTGGGCCGCTCGTTCGGCGGTTCCAACGGCAGTGTTCAACCGCTGGTTCGGGCAGCGGTCAGCGGGCTTGAAGCTCTCATATGGCCCCTGTCGCCGTGGCGGAGCTGATGGCACCGTCCCTGGAACCTCCCGGCAGGGGAACGTCAGACGTCCCGTAGGTCTCTTACGTCAACCGCACGCTCAGGGCATACATCCTGGTCACCTGGCTCTCGCTTTGGTTGTTGTCGCTGATCAGATACAGAAGGTGTCTGCCCCGGTCCTTGCCCTTGGTCAGTCGCTCGCCCAACGCCATCCCTTCCACATTCTCGAGCAGTGGGTTCGCTTGCGTTTGCCCTGCCGAAACCTGGTTTCCGGCGGGGCATTCAGCCAGGTCGAATACCGGTGTCTTCTTCTCGATGAAGGTGTCGTTGAGTACAGAATCGGAGGAGAGGAACTCAACGTCTGTGACGTCCGGAGCGTCAGCCAGTGAGACGTCGAAGACGCGGATGGTGTTGCCCAGGCCTTTCATATATCCGCGTTCCAAGGTGAGCAGTCGATCCCTGCCCACCGCCACGAGTTCCACGAGGTTGGCGCCCGCCTCGGCCGAGTAGGCGTATTGGCCGTCACGCGTGTAGCTCTCCCCAGGTGCCCCCTTGTAGCGCTGAATGCGGAGCAGGTCGCGTCCTGCGTTGTCGCTGTCGCCCGCCAGAGGCCCCTCCAGTCCGGTGAAGAGATACTGGCTGTCCCGTGTGGCGGCCAGAGACTCGAGATTGCGGTTTGCCTCGGCTCGCCCTCCGGCCTGATAGCTTTTCCAGTTTTCTGGGACGGACAGGGGTTTCTCCCGCTCCTTGCCGTCCCGGAGACCGAACCGGCGGATGGTCGAGTCCTTCTCCGTGCTGACCAGCACGGTTTCGCCGCCTTTCTCAACGACCAGGCCCTCAGCGTCGAATGCGCCGTAAGGGGTGCCATCTGCATGTCTCAGCGTCAGCATGTCTTCGACGCGGGGATTGAGGTGCGTCGTGCCGCCGAGTGACACTTCGAACATACGGCCCGGATTGTTGTCCGCGAGCATCCAGGCATGGGTCGGTTTGGTCAGGGCGATGGCTGACAGCCCCGCCACTGGCGACTTGTTGTACTTCTGGTCATCAGCGTTGTCCAGGTTGTCGGAGATGCTCAGCAGGGACGCGTCCTTCGAACAAGACCCGCCTGCTTCCCTCGGCCACCACAACACCCCGGCCGTGATGGCGGCCGTGATCGTGGTCACGGCCGCCATCACGGCCAGCCCACGCCATCTCTGCTTACGGGGGGAATCATCAGCGGCCGCGCCCGATGGCGGCGTTGAGCGGGCGGCATTCTGGCGCCACTGCAGATTTTTGACGAAGGGCAGTGAACCGACGCTGTTCTGGCCTTTCCATTCCGGCAGCGGCCGCTTCTTGTCCCTCAGACAAGCACGGACCTCACGGAAGATCGCATCCAAAGTCAGCATCTGCGGGCCGTCTGGCACGCCACAGGAGAGGACCTTCACCAGCTCGCTGGTGAAGGCCGTGAAGTCCTCCCCGCGCGGTGACAAGGCCAGCCGGTTCCGAGCCGAGGACGACACCACGTACGAGCCTTCGACGTCTTCCATTCTCGCTGCGACCTGAAGGCTCTCCGCGGCCGACATGCCCTCCAGTGCCTGACCGCTGTAGCAGCAGTCCAGAATCACCACACGGCGCTTGGCGCCGCCGTTGTCACGGATAGCGCGGTGGACCCACTCATACGGCACCGCCCCGTCGATCTCCCCGGGCTCGGTCCCCGGCAGCGTCAGATACAGACCGCCGTCGGTAGGGTCGATAAACCCATGTCCCGCGTAGTAGACGATCAGTGTGTCCTGGGCGGCTGCTGCGCCTTTGCGGATCGCGGCGATCAGTTCCCGCTGCGTCACCGGATTGGGCACGGCCTGACAGCGATCCTCGGGGACCCCCCAGATGCCGGGGTCGGTCAGTGTCTCCTTGAGCCGGCTGAGGTTGTTCCGTACGGCTCGCAGCGGGTCAAGGTCGGTATACGCGTCGACGCCGATGAGCACGCAGGCCGAGAGCGCGGGGTCCAGCCGCGATCCCTTACTGCCCTGCTTCGCCTCCTGTAGCTCGCTCATCGGTCTACTCCTCGTTCCAGGGCACGAAGCAGGGCCTGGGCCTCATCGAGGCAGCCGTCGGAGACGGTGATCTTCACGCCGTCGCGCTCGATGACCATGCGCGAGCGCGGTCTGTGCGCCTCCTTCCAAGCAGCGATCGCCACAGCCACACTGCTGAGCTGAAGCGCGCTGTTGATCACCAGCGAAACGACGTCGAGCGTGGTGCCCATGGCGCCCGCTCCCGGCTCCTCGGGTTCGGAGCCCACCAATGTGATTCCGGCGACCGCTCGCAACTCCCGGTCCTCACGAAGCCATTTGTACAAGGAGCGCTGCTCGACGTCGGCGCGAGCGCCATCCATAGTGATCCGGACTTCCATGGCATCCCCGCAGGCAGACAGCATGACGCTCCGATGTGATCACGCGAACGCTCCGATCCGTGCGGGATTCTGAGGACATTCCTTCGTCCGATTGGTCAATTCGGGCGACCCAGTGCCGCTGCACCGGTTGGCGTACAGTGCCCCGCTGCTGCCCCGCTGCTGCCTCGCGCTCCGGGGCAACGGCATGCGTCGAAGTCCCCCTTGATGCTCGGCCGGGTCCGGTGGCCCTGTTCCCCCGGGAGATCCCCAGCCTTCAGTAACTCTGCGGAGCATGCGGGGCATCAGCAGACGACACAAGGCGGCACGCCAATCAACTCGACGAGCAACAAAGGCAGTTGACGCCAACCCTGGTAGCAAAGGCCACCGGGCATAACCGGTCAGACCAGCAAGCCACGGCCCGTCAAAATCGGCTTCCACCAGCTCCACCCCGGTCACCGCGGCAAGTGCCAGCACGGCCCGCTCGGCGTAGTCCAGCTGCGCGACCTGCCCGACCGGCTCATCACCGCGGGAGAATCCCGCAGACAGCAACGACTCCACCCACCGGCCCTCAACTTCCACTCCACGGTGGAAGTAGCCGACGATCACGTTCAGTCACACACCATCGTGCCATCAGCCGCCACCTCCACCATGATCTGGTTGGGATCCTGGAAGGCAGAGACGGCCACCCGGCCGTGCGCAGACAGCGCGGCGCCCCCCCCAACGGTGGGCGTGGAGCAGAGGGAAGGGGGGCGTCGAATTGCTTCCTCCCACGCACGATCGGGTGGGCGGTCCATCACGTTGGCACTGGTCCGCAGGCGAACGCCAGAACAGGCTGCGCCTCCCGGGCGGGCGGAGCCCTCGGCTCGGGCCGGGCCCCCAGGCCAGTGCTGGACCTCCACCTCAAGCCCTGTCCCCAAGTCTCGCCCCGCCCCCCACGAAGCCCCCCGCCCCAGCGGAGAGCCCGGGCAGCTATACATGCCGGGTATACATGCCATGTAGAGTGCGCCGCATGTCAAGCAGTCGCACCCGCACCGCACTTCTGAGGGCGGGAGAGTTCACCGTCGCCCGTCTCGGCCCACTCGCCACGGAGATCCGTCCATGAGCGCCCCCATCCTGGCCGCCACCCGCTTGCGCAAGGCCTACGGCTCGACCAACGCCCTGGATGGCGCCGACTTCAGCATCCGGCCGGGCGAGATCGTCGCCGTCATGGGTCCGTCGGGCTCCGGAAAGTCGACCCTCCTGCACTGCCTCGCCGGCATCGTCCTGCCCGACGCCGGCCGGGTCACGTACAAGGGCCGGGCCATGTCGACGCTGTCGGACGCCGGACGCAGCAGGCTGCGTCGGAGCGAGTTCGGGTTCGTCTTCCAATTCGGGCAGCTGGTGCCCGAACTGACGTGTCTGCAGAACGTGGCGCTGCCGCTGTGGCTGAACGGCACCCCCCGCAAGGACGCCATGCGCCGAGCCCTCGCATGGCTGGAGCGTATGGAGATCAACCACCTCTCCCGCAGGCGTCCCGGGGAGATATCCGGCGGCCAGGGTCAGCGGGTCGCCCTCGCCCGCGCCCTCGTCGCGGAGCCCCGCGTCCTGTTCGCCGACGAACCGACCGGCGCCCTGGACTCCCTCACCGGCGAACTCGTCCTCGGGCTGCTCACCGAAGCCGCCCATGACACGGGCGCGGCCGTCGTCCTGGTCACCCACGAGGCGCGGGTCGCCGCCCACTCCGACCGCGAGATCGTCGTACGCGACGGCAGGTCCCGGGACATGGAGCGCACCGCGTGAGGGGCGGCCACAGCACCCGCGACCGCTTGAAGCGCCGGCGCGCGGCCCGGGGCGAGGCCCGCACCAGCCCGGCGGCCTGGGCACGCGACCTCGCGTTCGGCGCCTGGTTCGCGGTGAGCGGCGGACGCCCGGCCTGGACGCGCACGCTGCTGACCGCCGTCGGCGTCGGCCTGGGCGTGGCCCTGCTGCTCCTCGCCTCCGCCG
Source organism: Streptomyces sp. NPDC050147 (assembly GCF_040660195.1). Classification (NCBI taxonomy): domain Bacteria; kingdom Bacillati; phylum Actinomycetota; class Actinomycetes; order Kitasatosporales; family Streptomycetaceae; genus Streptomyces; species Streptomyces sp. NPDC050147. The sequence goes on from NZ_JBFALJ010000026.1 coordinate 84,224, forward strand.
TTCCGGCCGTGCTGAGCGCCCGGGAAGACCGCGGCGCGGCCCGCGACGACTTCGTGTACGGCGCGCCGATGCGACCGACCGAGGAGACGGTCGTCACCGGCGGGGCGAACACCACCTACCGGGGCCAGGACATCTACGGGCGGCTCGTCCGGCCGGACGGCGACAGGCCGGTCCTCCCGCCGGGCCTGGACGAACTGCCCGCCCCTGGCGAGATGGTCGTCTCTCCCGAGCTGAAGAAACTGCTCGACTCCGCCGAGGGCGCCCTGCTCAAGAAGCGTCTGGACCATCGCGTCACCGGCACCATCGGCGAGGCGGGACTGCTCGGCCCACACGAACTGGCCTACTACGCGGGGGCGGACGACCTGACCCCGAGAGGCGACAACCCGACGCGGACCGACCACTTCGGCGGCCCGAGCCCCGCCGAGGGCCTCGACTCGTTCCTCATGCTGCTGGTCGTCATCGCCATCGTGGTGCTGCTGATGCCGGTGGCGGTGCTCATCGCCGGGGCCGTCCGCTTCGGGGGCGAGCGCCGCGACCGGCGGCTGGCCGCGCTGCGCCTCGTCGGCTCGGACACCGCGACGATCCGGCGCATCGCGGCCGGTGAGGCCCTGGTGGGCGCGCTGACGGGACTCGCCGTGGGCCTCGGGCTCTTCGTGGGCGGGCGGCGGCTCGTCGGCACGGTCGAGCTGTGGCGGATCAGCGTCTTCGCCTCCGACGTGGCCCCGGACCCGGTGCTCGCCGCGCTGATCGTGGCCGGCGTGCCGGTTCTCGCCGTCGCCGTCACGTTGTTCGCGCTGCGCACCGTCGCCGTCGAACCGCTCGGCGTCGTACGGCACGCCGGTACGGTCAAGCGGCGGCTGTGGTGGCGGCTGCTGCTGCCGGCCGCCGGGGTGACGCTGCTCTTCCCGATGATCGACGGCCTTGATCCGGAGACCCGGGTCAACGAACCGAAGATCGCGGCGGGCGCGGTCCTGCTCCTCGCGGGGGTGACTGCGCTGCTGCCCTCGGTGATGGAGGCCGTCGTCGGACGGCTGCGGGGCGGCCCGCTGTCGCTGCAACTCGCCGGCCGACGCCTGCAGTCGGACAGCGGCACGGCCGCGCGCATGGTCAGCGGTATCACCCTCGCGGTGGCCGGGGCGATCGCCGTGCACATGCTGTTCTCGGGCTTGGAGAGCCGGTACACGCACGACACCGGCCGCAGCCCGGTCCGCGGCGAGCTGCGGATCACCGGGGCGTACGAGGGTGAGAACCGGCAGCGCGAGGACATGGCCGCCCTGCGTGCCACGCCCGGCGTGACATCCGCCCTGGCCTACACACGCGGCCATGCCGCCGAGCCCGGCAGCGACGCACCCGGAGCCTTCGTGATCGTCGGTGAGTGCGCGAGCCTGCGGCAGATCGTCGAGGCCCGAGGCTGTCGGCCCGGCAGTGTCTACACCGTCGCCGACGAGTCGGGCGAGGACCCCCTGAAGGGCGGCGTGTACACCCCCGACCCGGGCGAACAGGTCGACCTGGCCGCCTCGGAGGAGGGTTCTCCGAAGGCCGCGCCCAAGCTGTGGACCGTCCCTGCCACCGCCCGTGCCACACAGGTGGTGCCGGACCCGGCGGGGTCCTTCACGACCGGCGTCTTCGCCACGCCCGAGGCGATCAGGACCCACGACCTGGCGGACTCCGGCACGGAATTGCTGGTGAAGCTGGATGCCTCCGACCGCGACGCGGCCGAGCGAGTCCGCAACACCGCCGCGCGGATCGACCCCTTGCTCCAGGTCGAAGAGAACGTGGAGAGCGAACAGGCACCGGAGTTCACGAACATCAAGCGCGGCCTGTTCATCGGTGCGACCGTCACGCTGCTGCTGATCGGCGCGAGCATGCTCGTGACCATGCTGGACCAGCTCCGTGAGCGGAGGAAGCTGCTCGCGGTGCTCGTAGCCCTCGGCACCCGGCGCTCGACGCTCGGTCTGTCGGTGCTGTGGCAGACCGCGCTGCCGGTGCTGCTTGGCCTGGCCCTGGCCGTCGTCGGCGGCCTGGGGCTCGGCTCGATGCTGCTGAAGATGGCGGGCCTGCCGCTCACGGTGGCCTGGGGCGGCATTGCGGGGATGGCCGGGATCGGTGGCGGAGTGGTCCTCCTGGTCACGCTGCTGAGCCTGCCGCCGATGTGGCGCATGATGCGTCCCGACGGCCTGCGCGACGAATAAAACGAATGAGAGGAATGCCCGGACGCTCGCTCGCGCGCCGAGCAGCAGCAGGTCGAGCGGAAAGCTCGCCGTCCCCTGTGTGCCGGCTGCGGCACGAGGTTCACCGACGAACGGTGGGAGGCGAGCGAGATGGCCGGGTGGGCGCCCCACGGGATGCTCACCCGCACCTGTGTGACGCCTGCGAGCAGCAGGCTCTCACCGCCGAGCAGGCTCTCACTGCCGAGCGCCAGGCCGACCAAGGCGCGCAGGAGCATCAGGAACTGGACCAGGCCGTGTCCGAGCCGAGGACCGAGACCGGTTGGTTCTCCCGCTTCCGCACCGGCTCCGGGTAGCCACCCGGCGGCGGGTACCCATCGCGGGTACCCGCCGCCGGGTGGCCTGGTTGTGGATTCCTGTTGTGTTCTGTCAAGCAGTGAAGGCTGTCGGTGGCGTGAGCTCGTAGCACCGACCGTCGCGCAGGAGAGCCCAGAGAACGTTGAGTCGGCGGCGAGCGAGAGCGAGGACGGCCTGGGTATGGCGTTTGCCCTCGGCGCGTTTGCGGTCGTAGAACCGGCGGGACTCCTCACACCTTCTGATGCTGAACAAGGCGGAGATGTAGAAGACGCGTTGGAGTCTGCGGTTGTATCGCTGCGGGCGCCGTAAGTTGCCGCTGATCTTCCCGGAATCTCGCGGTGCTGGGGCGACACCGCCAAAGCCGGCGAGCCGGTCGGGGGTGCCGAAAGCACTCATGTCACCGCCGGTCGCGGCCAGGAACTCGGCACCGAGGATGACGCCCAGGCCAGGCATGCTCGTGATGACTTCGAAGTCGTGGTGCTCGCGGAACCGGGCCTCGATAAACCTGTCAATCTCGGCGATCTGCTGGTTGAGGCCCATCACCTCCGCCGCCAGCGTATGCACCATGCGGTCGGCCAGCTTTTCGCCTGGCAGGCTGGTGTGCTGGCGCTCAGCAGCCTCGAAGGCAGTCTCGGCCAGCTGGTCAGTGCGAAGGACCTTGCGGTTGCGCAGCCACGTCGCCAGCCTTTTGCGGCCAATCCGGCGGAGCGCAGCCGGCGTTTGGTAGCCGGTCAGCAGGACGAGCGGTCCGACATTGGTGACATCGAGCGCACGCTCCAGGCAGGGAAAGATGCCGGTGAGCTGGGCCCGCAGGCGGTTGACGGTGCGGGTGCGGTCGGCGACGAGGTCCATGCGACGGCCTGTGAGGATCTTGAGGTCGGTTACGGCCGTGTCGCCGGTGCGTAAGAGGTGCAGGTCGCGGCGGATGCGGGCCTGATCGGCGATGACGGCGGCGTCTTTGGCGTCGGTCTTGCCTTCGCCGCGGTAGCCCTCGCAGGCGCGGTGGATGGCTCGGCCGGAGAGGTAGAGGACCGGCTGGTCGTGGTTGATGAGGATCGCTATAGCGAGGGCGGCTCCGCCATCGGCTAGGTCAATGCCCCAGGTCACCTTGTCGCCTAAGGCTTGTCCCGCAATGATCTTCGAGTCGGTGTAGACGCGGTGGCATCCGTGGTCGGCGCACGCGCTTCTGGCCGATGTCGGTCCGGAGGTGTCGCACTCGGGCGCCGTGCCATGACCTAGATCACGCGATGGCATGTCACTTTTCGGAGAGCCGGCCCGTCAACTCCGTGAACAGCCAGTTGTCCTTTACAAGGAACAGGAAACCTCGTGTTCGCCGCCTATCTCGCAGTCACTCTTCTCGCCTCGGTCACCAACGGATTCGCCGCCGTCGCGAACCTCGTCGGTCACGACTACCCCAGAAGTCAGGCGGACAAGATGGGGCTGCCTCACTCGACGATGCGCCCGTTCGGCGTGCTGCTGGCGCTGGGCGCGCTGGGGTTGCTGGCAGGGTTCGCCGTGCCGGTGCTGGGCGCGCTCGCCGCGGGCGGCCTCGTGTTGTACTTCCTCGTCGCGTTCGGTGCCCACTTGCGAGCTCGCGACTACCACTTCGGCGGCTGGGCCATGTTCTTCTCCCTGGCGGTGGCCGCCCTGGCCCTGAACCTGTCGTACCACGGCTGAGCTGTCTTGATCCGCTCACCTCACATCGCTGACGGAAGGAAGCCAGCCCCGATGAACACCCCCAAAGACCCCCGGCCACCGCTGTACCGTGCGGCCGGCCAGTTCGCCGCACTCGTCGCCACCGTCGAACCCGGGCAGCTCGACACACCCACCCCTTGCCACGAGTTCGACATCCGCGCTCTGATCGCCCACGTCCTGGGCAATACGCTTGCCTATCCGCACATCATGCAAGGCACCTACAGAGCAGCTGAACCCGGAAACGTCGCCGAGGTCCCGGGCGACGGCTGGGCAGCGGCGTACGCGGACGCCGAGGAGCGGCTCATCGTGGCCGGGTGGGCCATGGACGATCGCGCGCTGGACCGCATGGTGGATCTCGGCTTCGGCGACCCTGCCTGTGCGCGGCGCGCTGAGCGCGGGTGTCATGGAAATCGCCGCACACACATGGGACTTGCGCCAGGCCCTCGGAAGTGCGCACGAACTCGCCCCGGAGCTAGCCGAGTTCTCACTGGCATTCGCCCACGAGGCCCTGCCGCCAGAACGGCGCGGCGCCTCCGTCCCCTTCGAGTCGGTATGCCCCGCCTCCCAAGAATCGGATGCGTACGGCCGGCTGGCGGCCTGGCTGGGACGCGAGGTGCACGTGAACGCCTAAAGGGTGTTGCACAAGGTTGGGAACTGGGCATCTCCCGTGTATGGCTGGGGTGTTGAGTGCTGAACGGGTGTGGGTGGAGACGTTCACCGGGCTGCGGGTGATGCAGTTTGCGCGGCTGCTGAAGGCGGTGCGGGAGCGCGGTGGCAACGGCACGATGCAGGGTCGGCCGTGGAGCCTGCCGCTGGCGGAGCGGGTGCTGCTGGTCGCGGTGTACTACCGGACGAATCTGACGATGCGGCAGCTGGGGCCCCTGTTCGGAGTGTCCTCGTCCACCGTGTGTCGGGTCATTCAACGTCTTGGACCGCTGCTGGCGCTCGAGCCTTGGGGCGTCCGGCAGATGCCGCGGACCGGTTGTGGATCGTGGACGGCACCCTGGTCCCGGTCCGTGACCGGCACCTCGGTTCCTCCAGCCGCAACTACCGGTTCTCCGCGAACGTGCAGGTCATCGTGGACGCCGACACCCGCCTCGTGATCGCAGCGGCCCGGCCGGTGCCGGGCACCACCGCGGATGCCCACGCCTGGCGGGCTTCCGGCCTGGCCGAGCACTGCCAGGACGTGACTGTTCTGGGCGATGGCGCCTACCTCAACTGCGGCATGGTCGTGCCACACCGCAAACGCCCCCGACGCGAGCTGCTGCCGGGCGAGGAAGCAGACAACGCCGCGCACCGCACGGTCCGCGCGCGGGTGGAGCATGTGATCGGCCACATGAAGAACTACAAGATCCTCCGCGATTGCCGGCAACACGGCGACGGCCTCCACCACGCCGTCCAAGCCGTCGCCCACATGCACAACCTCGCGCTCACATCATGACCAGAAGACTGCGCTCACACACCCTGACCTGCCCAAACGCGGCCTAGTCTGGCCTTGTGCAGGGGCAGGCTGGTGTCACGGACCGTGCTCCGATCGTTGTGCAGCGGTCGTCTGCGTTGGGCGGCCGGCAGGTGAGTACGCGCTGCAACGGCGGCGACAAGGTCCTGGGACTGGCCCACTGGGACCATGACCTGGTGGTGTTCCTCGAGGGCGCCGGCGTGCCCGGCCCGGACGCGGCGTTGGACGATCCCCGGGGGTGAAGTGGCGCGGCGGCCGGCCGCACGAATGGGACGCGGCGTAGTGCGCCGACAGATGAGGGGCAGGGGCTGCGCTGGGGTGTATGGCCCTCAAACGCGGCTGTGGGGACAGCAGTCCCTGGGGCGCCCTCCGCTGATCTGAGTGTCAGGACAGTGGCCGCAGATGACTGGGACGGCTGGGCCTGGTGCATGCTTGGGGACAGGTTCGGCCACGTAGCCAGGAGGGGCGGTGTGGTCATGACGGCTTCGAATTCGACCGGGGTCAACCGGCCGAGCGAGGCTTGTAGTCTGCGTCGGTGGTAGGTCCTTTCGACTCAGAGCACGATCGCGATCCGCAGTTCCTGCTGGGTGACCGCTGCTGTCCTCTCCCCTGATTTCTTCGACCGGACGCGGCACGTTACGAATGAGCTCGGACAACTTACCGGCCCGACTGCTGGACATGGAGGCGGGCAGTCGCCCAGGTCGCGTGCTGACGCGTCTCGTGGACGCAGCCCCGGGATGGTTGCAGGGCAGAGTCTGGTCGCCGGACAGTGTGGGGGCGCGGCGTGCTCACGGCGCGGTGGTGAACGTCCTGGGGACGTCTTGAGACAACGTGCCCGGGCGGCGGGTGGCGGGGGTTCAATGGCAATCATGCTGCGTAGAAGAACGTCAACTGCTGCCGCCCTCCCCGTTGTTGTCGCTTGCGTGTTCGCCGTTCTCACGTCGTGTTCCTCGGATTCTTCGGACGGATCCCCCGCCGAGGGCAAGCCCAGCAGGTCCGGATCCAGGTCGGCGTCCGAGCCCACAGAGACGGCCACGCCGTCGCCCTCGCCAACGGGGCCGTGTGCTGACGGGACGTGCGAAATCAAGGTCGCCGTGGGAGACACCGTGACAGTGCCGGAAACGTACGGCCTGGGGCCGATCAAGGTGACGGCGATCGCCGACGGCAGGGTCGACATGGTCGCCCGGCTGACAGGGTCGGGCTACAGCATCTCGGGCTGTTCCGGTGGCGGCGGTGTGTCGTCGGAGGGCGGAGGCGGTGTCGGGTTCAGCTGCGGCGAGGGACCTGCCGCGACCGTCAACGACGCCATGAGCCTGAAGGTCGTCGACATCCTCGATGCGGCCGCCGTCCTTCGCATCAAACCCACCGGGTGACGTACGTCGGGTCCTCGCGGCAGGGCCGCCTGCGTGCGTTTCCTGCCGGCTGTGATGTGGGTTCGGGTAATGGACGCTCAGGCTGACGAGCTGTCAACGAACTCCCTTTGAGGTAGCCGGTCCCGTGCGTTGCGTCAATGAGGCGAATTCAGCCGTGGGATAGGTCGGGATGGGCGGGGTGGCGCCAGCGGGGAGGTGTCACGGGCGATGTCGACGCTGATCTCCACCACCAACTCGGGTCGCACCAGCCTGACGCTCGCCCGCTCCCGAGCAGGACATCGATGCGCTCGAGGCCATCCACCGGAGTCTGGCCCGGCAGCAGTCCACGGATCTGGAGGACTTCGTCGACGCCGGATATATCTCGCCCGAGTCCATCGACCAGGCCGCCCGTGTTCATGGAATCACCCTGACTGGGCCTGTCCGTGCCGACCCCCGAGCCCAGGACCATCCCGGCTTCACGAAGGCCGACTTCGTCCCGACTGGCTGGCCCGCACGCTGACTTGTCCCCGCCATCCGGCTCCGCCCTCGTCATGGCCGCCGCCGACCGCGGGACCAGCATCGTGCTGCGCCACCAGGACCGCTCCGGCGACGCCAGCCGCCTTGTTCGGGAGGCCCTCACGCGGATCGCGGCCACCGGCCTGAGGTCCGTGCCGCAGGCCGTCGCCTACGCCCAGCTGCTGTGCACCACCAGCTACACCGCCGCCCGCGCGGGCGACCGCACCCAGGCCCTGTCCACGATTGGAGAGGCCGCCTGCGCGGCCCGCCAGCTTCCAGACACCGTGCCCGAGGGACGGCTGTTCGCGATCACGCCGGCCGCCGTCACCCTGTACGCCGTCGGTGTCCACTGGGCCCTCGGCGACGCGGCCACCGCCCTGGAGACCGGCCGCCACCTGCGGGACGACCAGTTCCCACCTGGCCGGCCATGGCGGAAGCCCTCACCAGCACCGAACACTTGGACGCGGTCGCCGCTCACCCGAGACCCTGAGCCGAGCGCCTGCGGAACGTGCCGGACCCCAAGGGGACGGCTGGCTGGCTCGCTCCGTCGACCACCCGCCTGGCAATCCGTTGCGGGCAGCCGCCCTGATGGCCCTCGTCGTCCGGGTCCTCGACGACCCGGGCGGCCAGACAGTCCTCGCCCGCGTGCTGTCCCGGCTTCCTTCCAGCCGTGCCGGATATCGTCGGCTGAAGCGCCTCGCCCCACACTGCTCATCCGGCATGAACACCGCCATCGACGAGAGCACCCAGCTGCGTCACGGAAGTGTCGGGCCACCCGCGCTCTTCCCACAGCCTCCGAGCCGCCAGGGCCTGCTCGACCCGAAGAGCATCCCGCAACATCTTCCGGACGCCTGGGCCTGGCCACTGGACGAATTGAACGGGCCCGCTAGACAACTGCGCCGCGACGCCGCGATCCGCCTCGTCCAGATGACCCGTGGCGGATCCCGCGCCGCGGCTGCCCGCTACCTCGGCATCACCCCCGGCGCCCTCCAATCCGCGACCGTCACCATCCGCACCTGGCAGAAGATGCCGGGCAACGCGGACGCCTACCAGGACGCACTTCAACGCATCGCCGAAATCGCGGCCGCGACCGAGGCGCCTGACGAGAGGAGACGGATGCGGGCGGCACTGTAGCGAGGCACGGACCAGGGCCGCCACGCCGGGCGCACAGGGCGCAGAAGCCCGCTATTGGCATATGCAGGCGAATCTGGATGCTTCACGTCGACCCGTGCGCCCCCTGACCAGGGGTGTTCCGTTCCATCCCGTGGCAACCAGTGAAAGAACCAGACAGGCCTGGAGCATACGCGCCTTCACGCATGCGCACGCATTCAACACTGGCCCGGCTGCCGCCGGTTCCGATCCGCGGTCCGCCCTGGCCTTCCGATTCAGGCGATGACTCCGGGTGTCGCCGGAGGGAGACGTTCCTGTGGCTGCCCAGCCGCTACTCGCTGCACCGGTCGACTTGGCGGCCGTTCGCACTGACGTCGAGTCGATTCTCGCCGCCTTCGTCGAGCGCAAGGCCACACCAACTGCTACGCACCAGCTGCCAGCCGAGATCACTGAAGCCTTGAGGGGGTTACTGTTCGCTGGTGGCAAGCGCCTGCGCCCCGTGCTGTGCGTGGCAGGCTGGTACGCCGCCGCCAGGCACGGCGGCGACATCGCGCCACTCCACAAGGCGGCCGCATCACTAGAGATGTTCCACACCTTCGCGCTCATCCACGACGATGTCATGGACGCCAGCGCCACCCGCCGAGGGCGACCCGCTGCCCATGAAGCACTGGCAGCCCATCATGCCGGGCACCCTCACGCGCCACGGCTGGGCGTCAACGGGGCCATTCTCCTCGGAGACCTGGCCTTGACCTGGTCCGACGAGCTGCTCCACACAGCCGGTCTCACCACCTCCCAGCTCGCCGCGGCCCAGGCGGTGGTGGACACCATGCGCACGGAACTCATGCTCGGCCAGTACCTCGACCTGGCCGCCTCAGGCCGTCCCAGTCCCGATGTCGAGGGCGCCCTGCGCATCGCGCGGCTCAAGAGCGGCAAGTACACCGTGGAGCGGCCCCTGCACCTGGGCGCCGCACTGGCAGGCGCCGACAAGGACCTGCTGGCGGTTCTCAGCACCTTTGCCGTACCGCTCGGTGAAGCCTTCCAACTCCGTGACGACCTGCTGGGCGTCTTCGGGGATCCGGCCGTGACCGGCAAAACCGTTCTGGACGACTTGCGCGATGGCAAAGCCACCGCTCTGGTTGCCCTCGCCCTGACGCGAGCCGACCGGGCCCAGCAAGACGTGCTGCGCACCCTGATCGGCACAGCTGACCTGGACGAGGACGGAGCAGCCCGCGTTCGCGAAGTCCTGAACGTCACCGGAGCCCGCGAGTCAGTCGAGAAGATGATCCAAGTGCGCTGCACCCAGAGCCGCCAGGCCCTGGCACGCAGCGCTCTACCAGCCCACGTGACCACCGCGCTGTCTCAACTGGCCGACATCGTCACCGTGAGGACCTCATGACCACGCTGCCCGAGCTGCCCGGCACCCTGCCGCTGCCCGACCTGCAGTTCCCTATTCCGAGCATGGTCCATCCGGGCGCCGACCGGATCGAGGAACAGCTGGCCCGCTGGGCCACCGACCTGCACCTGCTGAGCGATGAACCCGCCGCGCGGCGCTTCGCCCGCGCCCAATTCGGCCGCTTCGCCGCCTACACCTATCCACATGCTGCAGACCTGGAACTGGTCGCCGGGTGGAATGCACTGATGTGGTTCATCGACGACGTCATTGACGAGCAGCCACAACAGGACGGCGACGAGACCATGCTTGACCTCGCACACGACCTGCTCGCGCAGATGCCGACCGACCTGAAGGCCCCCCGGCCCACACATCCACTGGCTTGCGCGATGGCCGATTTGTGGAGCCGAACCGCTCCGTCCCAGTCCCTGCACTGGCGCACCCGCAATACCGGCCACTACCGCACGGCCCTGGCCTGCGGTCTGCAGGCCCACGACCACAGCGCCCGCGCGAAGGAGAGGGCCGCCGACCTTCCTGCTTACATCCGGCGCCGCCGCGAACACTCCGGCACCCAGCTGAGCCTCGACCTACTCGAACTCGGCCACGAAGTGCCCCCGATCATCGCCGACAGCCGCCTCAGTCTCGCCATCCAGCTCCTGGCTGCCGACGTCACCGGCTGGACCAACGACCTGTGGTCCCTGCGCAAGGAACACAGCAACGCCGACTCCGCCAACTTGGTCATCGTTCTGTACCTCGCCCGCGGCGGCACGTGGGAACAAGCCCTGGCCACCGCAACGACCATGACCGAGGACGCGATCCGTGACTTCTTCACTGCCTGCGACGACCTTCGCCGCGCCCGGCCTCTCTACGGTGTCGGCGAGAGCGAGTGGGAGTGCCTGGAGGGCTATCTCACCGGCATCGCTGAGTGGCTTGCAGGCATGGTGCGGTGGCACGCCGAAACCGGCCGCTACTGGGACACGGCCCCCGTTCCATGGGGCCCTCCGGGAGGCCCCAGAATTGATCGACTCCCCACGTCGTGACCTGTTCGCCACTGAAGTAGTCACCTTCCTTCCCTGGGATGATCATCCGGGGTTCCACGCTGAGGAGCAGCGAAAAGTACTCGCCCTGTGGCAGCAACCGACCGAACGCATCGATCACACCGCCGTCGTCCGGATCGTCCAGTGCGCCGGTGAGCCGTTCCTGCATGGTCTCCAGGGACAACTTTTCTCGCGCGGTTTCCACTCGGCAAAACAGGAGCGGGCACGTCCCGCAGTAGAAGCTGAGCTCGAACGCAGGCTCGTCGTCGACCATGAGCAAGCGGCGCCGCGGTCTACCGCCGAGTTCCTGCAGTTCCGTATCGAAGTGCAACCGTGCCTCGGAGGAAGGGGCGCCGAGACTGCGGGGGTCGCCCATTCTGATCACCATGGACCGACCGTATGAGACGCCGTGGACCCGCTCCACCAAGTACTGAGCGTGTATCTGGCCGGGCGGGCCAACTACGGGGCTCAGTCACACCTGCCGTGACGTGGCACCTCAGGCCTCCCCGCCGGCTGTGCGACGGGGAGGCGGTCGGGCAGAGGTCAGCTATCGCGCGAGCTGCACCTTGATCGGCACGTTCGGGCAGCGGGTGGCGTTCTCGGCGGGGCGGCTTCTTCGCTGGGGTCGATCGCGAGCTTCCAGCGGGTCTTGATCGCGACCCATTGGGTGACGTACTCGCACCGGTTGCCCTCGGCCGGTGGCATCCAGGTGGAGGGGTCCTGGTCGGCCTTGCTCCTATTGGATCTTGCGGTGACGGCGATCAGTGCCCGGTCGTCGCCGAGATCGTTGGCGTACTCCTGGCGCTCGGCAGCGGTCCAGCCCTTGGCCCCGAGTGGCCGGGGGGGCGTCATTCCTCATGCGCGATATTCCGGAGTATTTGTCTCTGAAGCCGGGCGGTTCCCCGTCGGCGCCCTCGTAGACCAGTGAGCCGAGCCGAGCTGGCCGCAGGAGCGACGAATGTCGTGCTGTTCGCGCTTCGCGGACCCTGTCAACCGGGCCACCAACGCCCTCTACCAGCGCATCGGGTATGTTCCGGTTACCGACTGGGCCGGGTACGACTTCTCCTGCGGCGCATCAGAAGCTTGTTCATCAGCCTCGGGTGTCGAACATGCTTCCCCCGAACGGACAGGACGCCTGAGATACCGAGCTGCGAGCCCAGCTGCATCGGTCCGCCCGGCCAGCCGCAGGGAACCCGCACCCGTCCCCGCGTGGCCCAGGTAGACGGCCTCCAGCCGTAATCCCGCTCTGGCGGTCCTGCACCACGGCGCGAGCAATTCTTCCGCCAGGTCCGCCCGCCCGGTCATCAGCGCCTGAACGGGTTCGGAGGCCGGTCCCAGCAGCACCACCTGGCCGTCGCCCAGATGCTCCCTCGAGCACTGGCCACATCACCAGCGGCACCCGGTCGACCGGGTGCCGCTGGTGACGTGGCCGACACGATCCGGCACAGGTGCGCCCACCCCGCCGCGGACTGCGCCACCAGCGTCAGCCACCACCGGGCGTGACATGCGCGCCGCCCCGCGCCGGCGTACGACGCCGCCCGGATCCTGGCACGGACTCGTCTGCGGGCGCGACCGCGACGTCCACGCCGAAGATCGGGTGGTCCCTCGCGGCCGCACAGGCCTTGGCGAGGCGGACCGTTCCGGCGACGGTGTCACGGTCGGTCAGCGCCAGCGAGTCCAGGCCGCGCTCAGCCGCCCGCTGAACCAGAAGGCGGCGGAGAGCCGCGCCGTAGCGGGCCGAGTAGCCGGAAGCGACGTGAAGATGCGCGAATCCACTGCCCACTGCCTTGCACCTCCTGTCGCATACACCCCCTCCTGGTCCTCCGTCCCAGTGGGACAGATGCTGAGTTCTATCCTCAGGGCATGCCAGCAGATGCGTCGCGCAGCTCACGTCGTCCCTATGTGGTGGCACATACCGCCGTCTCCCTGGAGGGCGCGACCACGGGCTTCCCGTCGAGCGTGGGCCGCTTCTACGAACTCGCTTCCACCTGGCAGGAGGACATCACCCTGGCCGGGGCCGACACGATTCTCGCCCAGGAGCAGGCGCTGGCCGCGGCTGCGCGTCCCGGACCTGCCGCGGATGGGCCGCTCCTTGCCGTTGTGGACGGCAAGGGACGCATCCGGCAGTGGCAGGCGCTGCGCGATGTCGGGCACTGGTCGAACGTCATCGCCCTGTATGCGCAGTCCACACCGCCACGGCCCGCATCCTCGACCGTGCCCGAGCTTGTCACGGGGGCCGAGCGGGTCGATCTGGCCGAGGCGATCAGCGAACTCGGGCGGCGTGAGGGTGCCGAGGTCGTGCGTGTGGACAGCGGTGGTTCCCTTACCGGCGCGCTGCTGGAGGCAGGACTGCTGGACGAGGTGAGCCTGCTCATTCATCCTTACCTCGCCGGTTCACGAGCCCGGAACCTCTGGTACGGATCGGCGGCCTACCCTGCCGAGGTGCTGGAGCTCGTCGACAGTCAAGCCTTCGACGACGGCCTGGTCTGGTTGCGCTACCGCCCCGCAGGACAGCCCGCCGCGGACCATCCGGGGCTGCCATGACGACCGACGCATCGCTGCTCCACTGAGTTCCTCACTCATGGGCGCTTCAGCTCCGGCACGACCGGACGCCCCAGTGGCCGGGCCGGTGTTGGAGATCACGGTGTGGGACACCGATCCCATCCTGCCGGTGGTTCGTGCGGCTGACCCGGGCCGGGTCAGCGGGCACGGCCTGGAGATCGTCACAGCGTTGTGCGAGGGCTTCGAGGCACAGCGCGCTAAGCACCACAGAGGTCAAGGAAGGCTGCGGTCCCATCGGGCCTCAGGCACCGGCGTTGGCTGCGGCTTCAGGGCCGTGCCCTGTCCGAATAGTCCGCGGCGCCACAACGATCGTGCCGTCACGCCGGCCATTCCAGCCCGAGGCTGGCCAGCGTGGCGAGCTTGTCTGAGGGCAGCTTGGCCCGGCGGCTCTTGTTGCTGGAAACATCCCGAGCTTGACCTGCGATCCGTCCGGCAACGCCTCGACGTGGCCCCTGGCGACCGTCACAGAGCCCGTGCTGGCTTGTACTGCGCTCAGGGCGGGGCCGCCGCGCCCTTCTCGAAGGCGCTCACGGCCGTCTTGGGGGACTTGGCGTGTTCCGTCTGCTTTCCGGGCAGCGGCACGACGCCGACCGCCTCCAGGCGCTCGCGCCGGCGCTCCAGCCACCGGGCGAGGTGCATCCCGTGCATGGTGACCCCTGATGGGCGCCGAACGAGGATTTATCCGTCACGGACGTGCGGGTGCTATGAGGATGCTTGGGCCTGAAGAGCGGCAGCACCGCCTCGGGTGTTGCCGAAAAATAGGCCGCCAGGGCGGACCAAGCCTCCTACCGTTCCGCGATGCAGATCGTTGTGACGCTGGACTGTGTCGACACCGAAGCGCAAGCGAACTTTTGGCTCGCCGCGCTCGCCCCGCTGGACTACCGGCGCGGCTTCCACGGACCTCCCTACCTGAGCCTGGTCGGGCCCGCTCCTGCACCAACCCTTCTCCTGCAGCACGTCCCAGAACCAAAGCAGGGCAAGAACCGCATGCACCTTGACCTCGACTTTGGCACCGCAGACCTGGTGTCCGAGGTCAATCGCCTCGAACGGCTCGGCGCTGCGAGGCTCTCTGAAGAACTCAGCGAACACGGCTTTCGCTGGATCATCGTTGCCGACCCGGAGGGCAACGAGTTCTGCGTATTCAATCCCCCGTACAGCACCGACGTTGCCCAGTAGGTATGAGGCCGGGCTGAGGTTCCACCACGGCCAGGGAAGCCGCCTGCGGCGGCTTCCCTGGCCCAAGCCTGTTCATCCGTCGATCCCCGACCCTTGCTGAGTCGTCTGGGCCTCCAGCGCCGGTACCCCGCCTTTCCAGAGACTCCCTGACGGATAGTCAGTGGTGGCTGCCTACCTGATGGGTCCCGTGCGCAGCCAGGCGCACTGGGACCGGAGGGGGAGCAGCCCATGGTGCATGTAGATAATCACCAGCGCGCGGACGGCACGAAGGTGCGGGCGCGCTCGCGGTGGGCGGCCCGCGGCCCGGCAGGACTGGACGGGGGCCCTGATGGAGGGCAACGGCAAGAAGGCCCGCCACATCAAGCTCCGCACGGCGGAGGACGTGGCGGACTCTCGGGTTACGGAGCTGCTGACGGCGGCTGCCGCCCGCGTACGGAACCGGTCCGCTGGCGGTTAGCCGCGCGAGGAGGCGAGCGCCTTCCAGAAGGCGTGGTGGTGGTCCGCCGCGAAGTCGGTGGCACCGATGCGGTTGGACGCCAGCCACTGCACGTGCGGGGCGCGGGGCGTGAAGGGCTTCCAGGTGGGCAGCCCGGGACCGTTCGGTTGCCCAGTGGCGGCGAAGCGGCTCCAGTAGCCCGTCACCTTGTCGGACAGCGCGGCCTGCGTGGCGTCGAGCGACTCGTAGATGTCGTTCTCGAAGAGGTAGGCCAGGTCGACCATGTGGCCGGTGCCGAGCGAGAAGCTCTTCGGCTTCGGCACGTTCTTGAAGTACGGGGATTTGGCCTCCGCGAAGTCGTAGGCGTGTACCGAGGTGTGGCGGGCCAGTGCCCGCTGCGTGTCGAGCGCTGAGGTCGACCACTCCGAGTCGGTCAGCACCGCCGACAGCGCCGCGCCGGGTGAGGGGTGGGCCGAGGCCGGGTACTCGGCGAGGACGGCCGGTGCTTTCTCCTTGAAGATCTCGGTGACCTTGGCGGCGTACCCCTCGGCGGTCAGCGGCTTGCCCGTCATGGCTTCGTCGAGCCCGGCCAGCCCGCTCATCTCGTCGTGGGTGGAGCCGTGCAGCACCGGCACCCGGGCGAACCTCCCGGCGGCGAGGGCCTGCGCCGGGGCCTCGGGGAGGATCTTGCCGTCCACCACCGGGCGGTACCCGTTGTGCTCGGACACAGCGTCGGGGCCGGGCGCGGCGCCGGACGCCTTGACGAGGTCGGCGGTGGAGGTGCGCCGCAGGCAGGAGTCGACCGTACGGGGGACCATGCAGCCCGCGGCCTCGGCGACGGCGCGCCCCTTGGCCGCGGCCTGGGTGCGGGTGAACGAGCCGTCCGGGCCGACGCAGCCCGCGCTCTGCACGATCGCCTTGTGGAAGAGTCCTCGGGCACCGGGGGACACGAGCTGGGCGCAGACGCTGTATCCGCCGCCGGACTGCCCCATGAGCGTGACGTTCCGGGAGTCGACCCCGAAGGTGGCGGCGTTGCGCTTGACCCACTTCAGCGCGGCCTGCTGGTCGAGGAGGCCGAGGTTGGCAGGTGCGCGCAGGCCGGGTGCGGACAGGAAGCCGAACGCCCCGAGCCGGTAGTTGACCGTCACGACCACCGCGCCCTGCCGCGCGGCGGCGAGCTTGGCGGCCCCGTAGCTTGCTCCATCGCCGTACGTGAAGCTGCCGCCGTGTATCCAGACGACGACCGGCAGCCGCCCTGCCGTCCGCGCGGCCGGAGTCGTGACGTTCAGGTGGAGGCAGCCCTCGCTTCCGCCGCCGGGGATCGAGACGGGCGGGCTGTCCGGCTGCGCGCAGGCACTCCCCGGGGCACGGGCGTCCAGCGTCGTCGCCCAGGGCCGCACCGGCTGCGGCTCCTTCCATCGGCGCGCGCCGATGGGCGGGGCGGCGTACGGAATGCCCTGGAAGGTACGCGCCGCACCGGCGACCTTGCCCAGCACGGGGCCCTCGGCGGTCGCCACCCGCAGGGGAGCGGCGGAGCTGCCGGAGCCCGCCTGGGCAACGCCGGTCGCGGTCACGGTGGCGGCGAGCGTCGCCAGTACGGCAGCCGAAGCAAGGGCGGTGACGCGGGACTTCCTGGTGCTGCTCATGCGGACTCCTGGGGGCGGCGTGGCCTTTGACGCCGAACGCTAGCCAGGATTTGGGCAGATGCGCAATACGTTTGCGCAAGGCGAATGTTTCAGACGTTCGCCTCACGCAACCGCCTTACGCAAACGCGCAGATCGTTGCTACGCTCGCCCGCATGGGAAACAGGGAAAAGTTGCTGGAGGCCGCCAAGGAGTGCCTCTTCGCGAAGGGCTACGAGCGCACGACGGTCCGCGACCTCGCCTCCACGGCGGGGGTCAGCATGGCGGCCATCGGCTACCACTTCGGCTCGAAGGAGGCGCTGCTCAACGAGGCCCTGTTCGCGTCACTCGACGCGGGTGACCAGACCTCCCGCCCGGCACCTGACGGCGACGCCGACCTCGGCGCGCTGTGGGGCAGGCTGATCGAGGCGTTCTCCGCCAACAAGACCTTCTGGATGGCCAACTTGGAGACGGTCTTGCGCGCGCAGCGCGATACTGACCTGCGCGAGCAGATGGCCGCCGGGCTGCAACAAGGCCGCAGCGGCATGGCGCGGGAGGTCACCGGCACTGCCGAGTCCGATCTCTCAGAGGCGACGATCCGCACCCTCGGCTCGGTCCAACTCGCCCTGGTTGGCGGCCTGATGATGCAGCACCTCACGGACCCCGAGAACGCCCCCACCGCCGACGAGGTCCTGGAGGGCCTGCGGGCCCTGGCCGCTCATCTCCCCGAGAAGGCTTGAAGAGGTATCCAAAGCCGATAACGAGGAACGGAGGCTAAGCCGAGAGCCCCACCTACGCCGCTTCGAATACAGCCCGCTGTGAGGCCGACCCCTCCCATCCGGCTTCGAGGCAGGCTACCTCGCCCCTCATCCCACTCGATCATCCCTAAGGGAAGTCCTCTCGGTCTGCACTACATGGGCATGGCCCACTTCGGAAATGACTTCGCCCAGGGACTCGGGGACCTCTTCGAGCAGTACGTAGGACGCCAGTTGAGACAGCTTCCCGACGCAGAGGTGCACCCCGAAGTCGTCTGCAGAGACGAACGACGCAGCGTCTACTGGCTCGTAGTCTTCGACGACTTGGTCCTGCTCGTCGAGGTGAAGTCCACAAGCCCTACCCAGCAGCTGCGTCTTGGCGTTCTGGATCGCACGCGCAGCCCTGCGTCAGATCAAGCACGCCTACCAACAGTTGGAAACAACCGCAGAGTTGATCACCGGCAGCGATCCGAGTTTCAGACACATCCCCGCAGAACGTCCCATACGGGGGCCGGTGGTGGTGATCATGGAACCCTTCCACACAGCCAGCGCGCCCTTCCAGGAGATGCGGCCGAACACCGACATACCCGTCACCGTCTGCAGTGCCACAGAGCTTGAACAACTCGTCATGACCCCTGGGTCAAGGTGCCAGCGCGGTGGCCACCTGAGCCAAGCGATCGGCTGACAAGGCGAAGAGGTTGGTGGGGTTGCGGAAGGAGTACTCGCCATCGTTCACGGAGAATCCGTGCCCGGCTACCGTCCAGCGCGCGGGGCCGGGGACCCCTTGATCGTCCAGGAGAGCAGAGGCGAGGGTCTCGGGGTCTTCCACGCTCGTGCGGGCGCGTAGCGCACCCGCCAGGCGGCCAACAGCGTCGTCGGGTACTGCATCGTCGCCGAACGCAGGCAGCAGGAGCAACAGACGGGAGTGGGGATCGGTGGTGCTGCCGCCGGGCAGCATATTGTCCGCAGCTGCCACGAGTTCAGGCCATGACAGGCCCGGACCCATGAAATGCCCGTCATCCCGGGCGAGGACCTCGGCCTGGCCCCAGCCGGGGTGTTGGAGGAGGTAATCGGTTCCGGTGTCGTCCGCGACAGTCCGGTAGACCACGTGAAGACGGTGGTCAGCAGCGAGCGGAACCGTGAATGCCGGCCACTCTGCCCGCTCCCAGAGCTGCCGCTGGAAGTCGCCGGCCGCGTCATAGTCCGCGCCGAGCAGCAGTTCCTCGGCCTCCTCGCTCTGGACACACGAGTAGAGGTGCCCCAGCCAGAAAAGCGGCTCGTCCAAGAGCCCGACCTGGTACGTGAGGGGACCACCGTCGTAACCCGCTATCCGGGCAGGATGCAGGTCTGCACTGTTCATCACGAGGACATCATGCTGCCCTGGCTCCGCGCCCTTGAGTCCGGGCGCACCAGCCGATCATTGCGGGACCTTCATCGTTGCCCGCAATACGTCACAGCATGAACTGCGTCCAATAGGGGTCGGAGCCGACCGCGGTGCATACGCTGATCAGCCAGAACAGCACGGTCAGAGACATGGACAAACTGAGATGCCGACCGGCTTTTACGTGCAAGCCATCCCTCACTCGGGACGGCCGCCCCGCGGCGAACCGATCCTGAAGCGGGCCTGCCTTTAGGGTCCTGGGCGCCTTCGCGGAGGCCGGGGAGGGCCTGCCCCTCCGCACGCTCGCGGCTCGGGCTGGTTTTCCGAAGAGCACCACGTCCCGGATCGCGGCCCAGCTGACGGGTGCGGGCGCCCGCCGCGGGCCGTCTGCCGTCCGCCCGCCGTCGGGGGTGGTGGGTGGTCCGTCGGTACGGGCGACAGGCGGGCCGGGGTTCGGTTCGCGTGTGGTGGGTTGTGTGGCTGGGGTTGGTGGCCGGTGCGTGTACTGCGTTATCGCTTGTGCTGTTTTATGGCTGTTGGTGTCGGTGTCGGGTTGTGGTGGGTTGTGTGAGGTCGTAGAGGGTGGTGCCGTCGATGGTGGTTTTTTGGAAGTGGGTGGTGACCCATTTCCATATGTGGGTGCTGGTGCCGTGGGGTGCGGCTCCTTGGCTGTCTGCGATGAGGTAGTGGATTTTGTTTTCGGTGACGTGTTGTTGGAATTGGGTGAGGGTGGGGGAGGGGTCGGTGCCGACGAAGCCGCCGATCGCCATGATGGGGCGTTGGGTGGAGAGTTGGTAGCTGGCGGCGATTTGGGCGCCGATGGTGGCGGCGGGCCAGGTGTAGTCGTCGGCGTTGGTCAGGAGTGTGGCTTTGACGTTGTCGCTGACGGTGATGCCGTTGAGGAGGGCGTCGATGTCGCCGCTGCTGGGGGCTTGGGTTTGGGTTTGGCTGTCTGGCTGGGGGGTGTCCGCTTTGCCGGGTGGCTGTGGTGTGCCGCCGGTATCGTCGGGGTCGCCGGCCGGTATGGCGGCGCCTGTGCCCAGGGGGTCGCTTTCGGCGCTGCCCGGTGCGTTCCTGTCGCCCGCCTCGCCCGTGCCTGCGGGCCCGCTTTGGGCGCCCGGTCCGCTCGTGCCGCCTGCCTCGCCTGTGTCTGCGGGGCTGCTCGCGGTGTCTGGTTCGCCTGTGTCTGCGGGGCTCGTGGCGTCGGGTGTGGGGGGGCCGGCGGCGACGATTGATCCGGTGTGGCTGTCGCGCAGGGTTGTCACGGTGTAGGCGAGGGGTCCTGCGAGTGAGGCCGCGAGTCCCAGGGCGGCGGCGCCCAGGGCCAGTTGATGCCCCAGCCGTTGCCCGGTCGGTTGCCCCGGCTGTTGCCCGTTCCGTTGTCCGTTCTGTTGCTCCAGCTGTTGTTCGGTCCGTTGTCCCGGTTGTTGTCCGGGCTGGTGTCCGGTGCTTTGTCTGTTGCGTTGTGTGAGTTGTTTTGCGAGGGGTAGGGCGAGTGCGGCTGTCAGGCCGGTGGCGAGTATGGTCCAGCGGAGCCAGGGCAGGTATCCGCTGGTGCGGGTGAGCAGGGTGTGTGACCAGATTGCGGTGAGGGCGAGTGTGAGGGCCAGTGTGGTGGTGGCGGATTTCTGGTTGCGGTGTTGCCACAGGGTGGTGGTGCCCATGCCGATGAGTGCGGCGATGTAGGGGGCCAGGGCGACGGTGTAGTAGGCGTGGAACATGCCTTGCATGAAGCTGAAGGTGGCTGCGGTCGTCACCAGGGCGCTGCCCCAGGCCACATACGCGGCGCGTGTGGTGTCGGTGCGTGCGGCTCGGCGGGTTGCCAGGAGTGCGGCGGTCAGCAGGATCAGTGCGGCGGGCAGGAGCCAGGTGATCTGTCCGCCGTTGGATGTGCTGAGGAGTCGGCTGATGCCGGTGGTGCCTGAGCTCCAGGTTCCTCCGGCGTTGCCGGCGTCGTCGCCGTTCAGGCGGCCCAGGCCGTTGTAGCCGAAGGTCAGTTCCATAAAGGAGTTGTGGTGGGAGCCTCCGATGTAGGGGCGGGTGGCGGCGGGCCACAGTTCTACCAGCGCCACCCACCAGCCGCCGCAGACGAGCACCGTGAGTGCGGCCAGGACCAGTTGGCCCAGCCGGCGTGGGAGGGGGGTCGGTGCGCATACGGCGTACAGGAGTGCCAGGGGCGGCAGGATCAGGAATGCCTGCAGTGATTTGGTGAGGAAGGCCAGGCCGACGGCGGCGCCCGCCAGGAGGAGCCATTTGGTGCGGGCCTCTTCCATCGCGCGCAGCACGCAGTACACGGTGAGGGTCATCAGCAAAGCCAGTGGCGCGTCGGGGTTGTTGAAGCGGAACATCAGCGCGGCGACGGGGGCGGTGGCGAACACTGCGATGGCGATGAGGCCGGCCGGTGCGGTGAACCGCCGGCGTACCGCGGCGTAGAGCACTGCGGCGGTGGCCACGGCCATCAGTACCTGGGGCAGCAGGATCTGCAGGGTGCCCAGGCCGAAGAGGCGTACGGACAGGGCCATCGGCCACAGCGCGGCCGGCGGTTTGTCCACGGTGATGGCGTTGGCGGCGTCGGATGAGCCGAAGAGGAAGGCCTTCCAGTTTTCGCTGCCCGCCTGCGCGGCCGCGGAGTAGAAGGGGTTGGCGTAATGGGAGGCGCTCAGGTTCCACAGGTAGGCCAGTGCCACGGCGGCAAGGAGCCCGATCAGCGCCGGGCGCACCCAGCGGGCGTCGGGGGCGGCGGGCGGGGAAGGGGGCGCGGATGCCGGCGCGGGCACGGGTGAAGGTGCGGTGGCGGTCACTGGGCTGCTCCCAAGTCGTGGCGGCGCTTTACGTGGACGTGGCCGTGGACGTGGCCGTGGCTGTGGCTGTGGGGGTGGGTGTGGTGGGGGGTGTGGTCCTGGTGGGTGGTGCGGTGGTCGGGGAAGACCCAGATCCGCAGCAGCAGGAAGCGCAGTACGGTGGCCGCGAGGTTGGCGGCGATCAGCACGGTGAGTTCGCTGCCGTGTCCGGGTTCATGGACGGCCGTGTTGAGCGCGGCGAGGGAACCGCTGGTCAGCAGGAGGCCGATGGCGAACACCACGAGCCCCTGGGCCTGGTGGCGCACGGCCCGCTGGCGGCCGCGGACCTGGAAGGTCCAGCGCCGGTTGGCGGCGGTATTGGCCAGTGCGGAGACGAACAGGGCGGCGGCGTTGGCGAGCTGGGCGCCCAGCCCGAGCCGGGAGAGCGAGTACAGCAGCAGGTAGAAGCAGGTGGACAGTGCTCCCACCACACAAAATCCGAGCAGTTGTCGCGCCAGCCCTCTGGGTACTCCGGGCAGTTGGCGATCGCGCGGGTCGTCGCCGAAGGGCCGTGCGAGCCGGTCCAGTGACAGGGCGCCGGCCGCCAGGGCCCGCCCCACCCGCCACACGCCCTTGAGGTCGTCGGTGGCGGTGCGCAGGATGTGCACGGTGGAGTGGGGGTCATCGACCCAGTCCACCGGCACCTCGTGGATGCGCAGTCCGGCCCGTTCGGCGAGTACGAGCAGTTCGGTGTCGAAGAACCATCCGGTGTCCTCGACCATCGGCAGCAGCCGCTTTGCGACATCGCGCCTGATCGCCTTGAACCCGCACTGCGCGTCGGAGAACCGGGCGGCCAGCGAGCCGCGCAGGATCAGGTTGTAGGTCCGTGAGATGAATTCCCGCTTGGTGCCGCGCACCACCCGTGCACCGCGTGAGAGCCGCGAGCCGATCGCCAGGTCCGAGTGCCCGGAGATGAGCGGCGCGACCAGCGGAAGCAGCGCGTTGAGGTCCGTGGACAGATCCACGTCCATGTAGGCCAGGACCGGGGCTTCGGAGCCCGACCACACGGCGCGCAGCGCCCGCCCGCGCCCCTTTTGCTCCAGGCGGTGGACCCGTACCTGGTCCAGCTCGGCCGCGAGTTGGGCGGCGATCTGGGGTGTGCGGTCGCTGCTCGCGTTGTCGGCGACGGTGATGCGGAACCCGGATGGCCCGTAGGGGAAGGTGCGGGCCAGGTGGGCGTGCAGCCGCCGCACACAGCTTTCCAGGTCCGCCTCCTCGTTGTAGACGGGAATGACGACGTCAAGGACCGGCAGGCCGCCGCCCCAGGCGGGCAGATGCTCCCGCACGGGCAGGTGCTCCCCGCCGGGCCGCTGCTGGTGGCCGGCCAGGGCCCGAGGGGTGGCGCTGATCTGGCTGATCTGGTCGCTCGCCCGGGGGTGGGGGCTCATGCCGTGGTGGCGCTCCACTACGGGCGTGTGCTCTTGTTCGCTGGACACACCAGTCCTCCCTGCTGGTCGGAGCTTGCGGCTCAGGGTGTGAGGCGCGGGTCGTAGCCCGATCGAGGAAGGCTCAAGGTGCGCAGCGCCGCTCGCGTACGAGGCGCCGCCGGTGCACGCGCGAGGTGCCGGCATGAAGTGCGGTGGCCGTTGCGGGGCGCCGCCCCCCTCTTCCACTGAGATGCAGGCGCCGGGAGCCGGGCAGGAGGCTGCCGCTGCCGCCCCCGGTGGAGCGGCCGGCGGCCATCACCCCGTCAGCTGGAGGCGGTGCGAGGGCCTCACCCCCCTGCCGTCGCTGCTTGGCTGCTTGGCTGTCTGCCGGAGGGCGGCCCGCGGCGGGCCCGCAGCAGCCCGCGGCTCGCGCATCCGACCGGTTTTCACCATGGCTCCCGCGCAATGGGGCAGTGTGCGACGGCCGGTGTCGGATTCCAGCCCCGTGCGCGTGCACCGCTGGAGGGGATCGGCAGGGTGGAAAGACCGGCGATCGAAGGGATTTCCTCGCTGCCTGTGACGCTCTTGCCGGTCAGCGGCGGGGTGCGCGGGGGGCGCTGGCAGGGGCCTTGAGGGAAATTGGGTAACTGCTGCTCGGGTACCGCGTGTGGGAGGGCTCCGGAACGGTGCTTCCCGCGGGAACGGCTGGGGTGTCTGCTGCGGTCAAGGTTCCTGCGGACGGGTGCATGGCAGACGGGGAGTGGGGTGCGGCGACTGGTCGGTCACGGGGGAGAGGGTGCGGGGAATGCGTCGTTGGGCATGGGTCGGCGCTCTGGCGGTGGTGCTGGCGCTGCTCGGCGGCTACGGCTGGTATCGCCTGAGCGGCACCGGGAAACGCTGGCGCTGCGAAGACAGGCTCGAGTCGTACTGCGGCGGCGTGCTGCCGTACGAGGAGACTGTGGCCCTCACGGGCCTCCCGTCCGGCCCGGCCACAGGACTGCCCCACGATGTTGGAGAGGGCACGCCCAGGCAGGGGTACGACTTCTGCTGGGTTGCAAGCATGGACATCGTCGTCACCGCCGCACGCATCCCTGACAGCGCCCCCATCGACCTGAAGTTCTACCTCCCGCGGCTGCGCGCAGAGGCACTTGCCACACCGATGGGCGGGGGCTGGCGGGGCTTCACCGACGGCGTGAACACCGCGGTCGTTCTTCCGTGCACCAACCAGGACAGGGCGATCACTGCCGCCGCGCAGCTCACCGAGGAGGAGCCCGGCAAGAGCGTGAGCTGCCGGGTGGCCGAGCTGGTCGCCGCGACCGCCGTCAACGCCGCTGATCGCTGGGGCTGCGAGAGGAAGCCGGGCGCCCGCGTGCAGGTCGCCGGCCCAGTGTCAGACTCCTCAACTCCGCAGGAGGCCGATGGCGCTTGCGCTGGGCTGCGCTGGGTGCGCGGCAAGCGGATCGGCACAGTCACGCCAGACTCCCGCAGACCAGTTCGCGCCCTTTGCGGTGTGCGTGTTGGACGACGAGGGCACCGATGACGGCTATCGTCTGGAAGCCTCGTTCGGCCCTTACGCCCTGCGCGAGCGCAATGACAGCCTGCACAGCAGACTGAACGCGAAGCCGGCCGGCAGCGGTGAGGAAACCGAGGAGTTCTTCTGGGCGAGTGCCGGCTGTCCGGGGGACGGGCCCCGCGCCCTGTTCCAGATCAGCCCGCAGAGCGCGACGTCCGGTAATCCGTCCTTCGCGCGAGCCGCGTCGGCCGCATGCGCCCAGCGTGCGGCCGAGCGGCACGACTGCGCCGACCTGCAACTTTGGCCCGCACCCTCATGCCGCTTGAACGTTGCCTGAAGCGGCATGAGCCCCTGCCGTCCTCACTGTGAAGTGCCCGGACCTTGTTGAGGTTCGGGCACTGTCCGCGGGGTGCTCGTCTTATGCTGACTTGTCCCTGGGCCGGCTCTCAGCGATGAGCCAGGCGACTATCCCGGCGGTCAGCGCCCTGAGGCCCGCCACGGGGGCCTTGCGTGACACGTGGCCAAAACCCGGAGGATTAACGCTTGCCCTGGTGGTGACCTCACGAGTCCAAGAACTTGGACAGCCTGTAGGTCTCTTGATAGGAGTTGGAACACTCGCTTGTCGCCAGTGGACATGTCCGGGTGCCATGGGAGAGAGGCGGCCTTGTAGAGGCTCGCAGGAGACCGGGCGCCATCGGGTGATGCCCCAGCCGTTGCCGCGGGACAGAAGCGCCGTGCCGGAGCCTCCAACACGCGGTGCCTGAGCAGCAGTTGCTCAATTTTCCTCAAGGCCCCCGCTGGCACCACTGGGGCGGATCGCTCGTGCCCGTGCCGTGTGCCTTCCCGCTGCCCGGCACATGCCACGGCAAGGACGTGGCGTGCTGCCCGGCCTGGCCTGCGGGGGCGGGCTCTTTGGCCCGTACGCGGCCGGCCAGAGGGGGGATATCGGGTGCCCGGGCGTGGGCCTCTCCCAAGGCCGCGGCCGGCAGCTTCTTGCCCGCCGTCGCCTCACGACCGGCCTGCCGCCAAGGTGGGGGCAGGGACCCAACAAGTACCGGGAATCGGGAATCGAGAAACCCGTCGGGCACGGCCGGATCCGTGAGGATGCCCGCAGGGGCCCGCGGCCTTGGGCGGCCCTGTCGCAGGGCGCGCCCAGGCCCTGCCGCGATCAGCCCTTCGCGGCCCCGCCCCCGCTGCCGTCACCGTCCAGCGGCCCCGCTGCCGTCACCGGCCAGCGCCCCCCGCTGCCGTCATCAACAAGCGGCCCCGCTGCCGTCACCGGCCAGCGGCCCCTGTCCCGTCACCTGAGGGGGCAGGGGCTGCTGGCCGTGGTGCTCGTGGCGCTGTGCACACTCACTCGACACTCACTCGACGCGTGCTCGATGTGTGCTCGACGTGTGCTTGAAGTGCAGTGCGCAGGCACTGTTTCGGCGGTGGACTGCGGTGTTCTCGGCTCCTGGGAGCCGGTCTTGAGCCGTAGGCTCGGGCCCGGGCTCAAGGAGAGGGAGAGTGCTGCGGGATGAGTCAGGTGATACGGACCAAGCCCTTCAGCCTGCTGAAAGTCGCGCAGCTTGCCGGGGTCAGCGCGAAGACTGCCTATGCGGCGCGTGACAGGGGGGTGCTTGATCCCTGTGTCCTGGGGGCCAGTGATGCCTTGCCGTTGCGTACGTTCGATGCGCTGCGCAGGTTCAGCTGGCCCGGTACCAGCTGCGCGCGCAATGTGCCCCGGCGCCTGCGGCGGTGGGAGTCGGGGGCGATCGAGCAGTCCCGTCTGGACATCGAGGCGGTGGACCGGCGGGCCGGGCTGTATGTCCATCGGGCCGGGGCCGTCCTGGTGGTGAAGCCGAGCGGGCATGCGTCGGTCGTTCAGGGGCTGCTGGCCGGTGAGGAGCCGTTTTTGCTTCTGCCGCTGGGGGCCTGGGCCCATGAGACGCGCCGGGGCCTGCAGCGCACCGGGCGGGGGTGAGGCGGCCCGGGGGTGTCAGTTGGGTGAGGTCTCCAGGAAGTCGCTGACCCTCATGGCGTAGGAGCTGTTGGCGATGGGGATGGCGGCCAGGTACTCCTGGGGCAGGTCGAAGGCCTCGACCAGGGGGCTCAGGTGCTCGGCCAGGGCGTGGGTCAGTGTGTCGATCGCCGAGGGCCAGGTTTGTATGTGGGCGCTGGACAGGTGGCCGGCGGCCAGCAGGTCTCCGGTGTGGTGGCTGATCTCCTGGAGCAGGAACAGCCGGCACAGGTCGTGGAGCAGCGTGCGGGCGGCGGGCTCGGCGCTGCGGCCGGCGGCGGCGATGAACGCGTCGGCGGCCTGCAGGCGGGCGTGGGCCGAGACCATTTCCAGGCCCGAGGAGGAGGCGGCGTTCCAGCGGCCGAGCGGATCGCCCCGGCGTCCCTGGCGCAGTGCGGTGCGCGCTCGGGTCTGCCACAGGGCCTCGACTTCGGCGAGCAGGTCGCGCAGGAAGACAAGATCGGTCAGGTCCTGGTCCTGCGGGGACGCCGGGCGGGCGTTCAGGCGCTGGGCGGGGTGGCCGAAGACCATCTCGGCGGCTGCCTTGATCCACAGGGGGAGGTTGTCGCCCTCGGCGGTGACCGAACCCTCGGCGTCCAGTTGCAGGTCGGCCAGGCCGTTGAGGGGGAAGAGCCCCTGGGCTCCGCACCGTTCACGGCATTCGATCATGATGGTGCGGCCCTGCCAGGTGATCCAGGCCTTGGCGATGGCCACCAGCCGCTCTGTCTCCACCCGGTTCTCGCTCGTGTGCGCGGCCCACCGGTCGGTCACGCTGCGGTGCAGGAAGGTCATGGCGTAGGCGGTGGCCAGGCTCTTGAGCAGCCTGCCGTAGTGGCTGCGGTGCGCGGTCAGCGGCACCCGCTCACCACTCTTGGGGCCGCTGATGTGGCGGTGGTGTGCGTAGCGCACGGCGATGCTCAGGGCCGCCCGGGAGGCGCCGACGCTGGCGGCGCTCATGCACAGCTTGCCCGTGGTGACGCGTGCGATCGACTGCAGGAACCGTTTGCGGCGGTTGCCCATGCTGCTGGTGAGCACCCCCTGCTCGTTCAGCCGCCCGTGGTCGGCCTCCAGCAGGGCCTCGCGGGGCAGCCGGACGTGGTCGAAGGAGGTGAGGCAGTGATCGACCGGGTTGCCGATCCGGTCGGGAAGCCGGCGCACGCGTATCCCGGGCAGCGCTCCCGCCTCGTTGCTCAGCTGTGCCAGGAACAGAAAGACCCCGTGGTCCTCACCGTCGATCAGGAGCCGCGCGGCGACCACGGCGCTCTTGGGGCCGCCGGTGGAGCTGGTGTTGGGCATGAACTTCTGCGCGCCGGGGCCGGGGGTGTTCAGGACGAAGCCCCCGGTGGCGCGGTCGAACTCGGCGGTGGTCTGCAGGGCGGGGGCGTCGTTGCCGTGCTCGAGCTCCGAGCACAGAAACGTTCCTGTGCGCTGCATGGAGGTGTAGGGGGACAGACCCTCGCGCTCGTCGTGGTCGTACAGGCTGCCCAGGAACAGGTTGTAGTGGATGCTCGCCAGCGCGCACAGCGCTCCGTCCGAGGCCGCGGTCCACTCGTGCAGACTGGCCAGCTGGCGCGGGTCGCGTGCCAGCTGCTCGGCGCAGACGACCGTGTCGTTCACCAGGCGCAGGCGGCGGTAGGAGAGTTCGGTGCGCTCGGCGCTGGTCAGGCCCGGGGCGTGACGGAATTCCTCGCGGGCGATGAGGTCGCGCCACCGCCCGTGTATTCGGGCCCGGTCGACCGGGTCGAACAGCTGGTGCATCAGCCCGGTGACCACGGGCGCCGTCGCGGGGCCCGCGCCGTTGGGGGGCGAGGCCTGCTCGGGGATGAGGTGCAGCAGGCCGGGGCCTGCGGGCGCATCGGCCACCGCGGGTCTGTCCTGGGTGCCGTCTGCGGCGGGGAGCGCGATCTTCTGCATCGTCAGCAAGGTCATATCACTGCCTCAGCTTCGAATGAATGGGTCGAGGTCGCCAATAAGATACTGACCTACCGGTTTTTTACAAGACTCTTTACTGACGCTTGACCTTCATTGTGGTGTCAAAGATGGAAATGGGAATTCCGGTTACCAATGCGCCCGGACAAACGGAACTCGGCCGTCCCAACGGATTCTGCCGAAGCCATTGGAAAACCGGTCGCCAGGTTTTATTCTTCCCTCCACGGCCCCTCCCGGTGGGCCGCGGAGGGCGGCCGTGTTCAGCCGGAGTGCCGCCGGAGTGCGACATGGCAGCGGAATGCTCTAGTCCAGAAAGGCGGAACGCACTAAGATACGTACGTGCCGGTTTCTTTTTCCGTGTTCCGTTGATCCGCCGGCGCTGGACTGGTAGGAGGATGTTGTGGCGCAGCAAGAGCGGGCCATCAGGACACGGCAGGCGATCCTCATGGCAGCATCCGCTGTGTTCGACGAGGTCGGGTACGAGGCCGCGACCATCTCCGAGATCCTCAAGCGGTCCGGCGTGACCAAGGGCGCGCTCTACTTTCACTTCACGTCCAAGGACGAGCTCGCACAGGCGGTGCTGAGCGCCCAGGTCGGTTCGGTGCCCCCGATCCCCCGGCGGGAGCTGACCTTGCAGGAGGGGCTGGACTCGGCCCTGGTGATGGCCTACCTGCTCAGCCGCGGGGACTCCCTGGTGCGGGGCAGTGTCCGCCTCACCGTCGAGCAGGGGGTGCGCGACGGCCTGAACCGGCAGGTGCCGATCCAGGCCTGGCTCGATGTCAACCAGGCTGTACTGGGCAAGGCCAAGGCGGGCGGGGAACTGCTTCCGCACATCGATGTGGCCGCCGCCGCGCGGCTGTTCGCCAGCTGCTTCACCGGCGTCCAGATCATGTCGAAGATCATGACCGGGCATGCGGACATGCCGGCGCGGGTGTCAGAGCTCCAGCAGTACCTGATGACGTCCGTCGCGGTGCCGGGGGTGCTCGTACAGCTGGACTTCAGGCCGGAGCGGGGCCAAGAGGTGTACGAGGAAGCGATGAACGCCCAGGAGAAGGCGCTGGCCTCCCAGGCCGGGCCGGCCTGAGTCTGTGAGCCGGTCCGAGCCGGTCCGAGCCGGTCTGAGCGGGTTCTCCCGTCGTGGTCCGCCGGGGGCGGGCTGTGCCCTCCTGGTGTGCGTGTGTGTCGAAGCGTCAGAACGTCACGACCAACGAAACGAACGGAGTGCATTGATGAAAGCAACTGCATGCCCGTACACCCTGGATGTTCTGGGGCGGGATCACGCCGGTGAGGCGGCGATGCTGCGGGCACAGGGGGGAGCAGTTGAGGTGGAGCTGCCCGGCGGGGTCATCGCCTGGGCCATCACCCGCCAGGCGGACATCAAGCAGCTGCTGGTGGACCCGCGCGTCTCCAAGAGCGCCCGGCAGCACTGGCCGGCCTTCATCGAGGGGCGCATCACGCAGGACTGGCCGCTCTACCCGTGGGTGTCCAACGAGAACATGCTGTTCTCCTACGGCGATGAGCACGCAAGGCTGCGCCGGCTGGTCGCGGCGGCCTTCACGGCGCGGCGCACCAAGGAGCTGCAGCCCTGGGTCGAAAGGCTCACCGGGGACCTTCTGGACGAGCTGGCCGCTCTGCCGCGCACGGCACGGCCCGATCTGCGGGCC
Source organism: Streptomyces sp. NPDC050147 (assembly GCF_040660195.1). NCBI lineage: Bacteria > Bacillati > Actinomycetota > Actinomycetes > Kitasatosporales > Streptomycetaceae > Streptomyces > Streptomyces sp. NPDC050147. Next base: position 114,555 of record NZ_JBFALJ010000026.1, read on the forward strand.
TCGTTCGCCGCGCTGCTGCCCATGCGGGTGATCAGCGAGCTGTTCGGGGTGCCCGCGCACCTCAGGGACAGCCTCGCCGGTGCGATGCACACCGTCTTCAACAGCTCGGCGACGGGCCAGGAGATGGCCGCCGCACAGGGGCTGGTCTTCGGGCTGCTGGGCGAACTGGTGGCGCTCAAGCGCATCGAGCCCGGGGACGACCTCACCTCCGGACTGCTCGAGGTCAGAGACAAGGGCGAGGGACTGTCCGAACAGGAGCTGCTGGGCACCTTGAATCTCCTGCTGGCCGGCGGGCAGGACACCACCTGCACCCTGATCACCAACGCGATCGGCCAGCTCCTGCGCCACCCCGAGCAGCTGGCCCACGTACGCCAGGGACGCGCCGACTGGGACGACGTGATCGCCGAGACGATGCGGATGCACAGCCCGGGAGCCTTCTCGCCCATGCGGTTCGCCGTGCAGGACATCGAGCTGGACGGCGCCCTGATCAAGAAGGGGGACCCGATCCTGGTCAACTTCGCCGCCGGTCTCGACCCCGACTACCACGGGCCGGACACCGCGGTGTTCGACGTCCTGCGCACCGGGCGCCGCGACACCATCGGCTTCGGGCACGGCGCCCACTACTGCATGGGAGTCCCGCTGGCCCGGCTGGAGACGACCACCGCCCTGGCCGGGCTCTTCGACAGGTTCCCGGACATGACGCTGGGGGTGCCCGAGGAAGAGCTCGAACCCATGAAGACGTTCATGATGAACGGCTACGCATCCCTGCCCGTGCAGCTGCACGGAGCCCCGGGCTGACCCGGCCGCGCCCCAGCTGATCCAGAGAACTCCGTATCCCCTCCGGGATACGGAGTTCTTCTTGTGTGCGCCTTCCAGCGAGCCGAGAGCCGTCCTTGAGAGGGGTGCCCGACCGTGACCGCACAGCAAAGGAGGCAAAAAATGGGCAATCCGGACAGTGGTCAGGCCGTGCTGCGCCTCGAGCGCGGGCAGGCCAGTGACGAGGAACTGGCCGCACTCACCGTCGTGCTGCTCTCCCGGTGCCGCGAGGACGCCGGGCCGGGGCAGGGGCGCGGGCGCCCCCTCAATGGCTCGCGCTGGTGGAAGAGGCCTGACTACAGCGCCCCGCGCAGCTGGCAGTGATGCGGCACCCGCCGGGTGCCACCCCCACCTATAAACCGCATGGACGGTTTGTTAGACTGTCCGTATGGACCCCGGGACCGGACCTGCTCGGCCTGGCCCCAGGAAGGGATCTGTCATGGAGACGATGATTTCCCCCGCCCCGGCCGAGGCGGAGGCGGAGGCGGAGGCCACCGACATCCGCGGGCGGGTGGCGGAGCTGCACGCGGTCCGGGTGCAGGCCCAGGCGGGGCCGAGCGAGCGTGCGACCGCGGCCCAGCACGCCAAGGGCAAGCTGACCGCGCGCGAGCGGATCGGTCTGCTGCTGGACGCGGGCTCCTTCCAGGAGGTCGAGCAGCTGCGCCGGCACCGGGCCACCGGCTTCGGCCTGGAGGCCAAGAGGCCCTACACCGACGGCGTGATCACCGGCTGGGGCACGGTGGAGGGCCGCACCGTCTTCGTCTACGCCCACGACTTCCGCATCTTCGGCGGCGCGCTCGGCGAGGCGCACGCCACGAAGATCCACAAGATCATGGACATGGCCATCGCGGCCGGCGCCCCGCTGATCTCGCTGAACGACGGCGCGGGCGCCCGGATCCAGGAGGGCGTCTCGGCGCTGGCCGGCTACGGCGGCATCTTCCAGCGCAACACCAAGGCCTCGGGCGTCATCCCGCAGATCTCGGTGATGCTGGGCCCGTGCGCCGGGGGAGCGGCCTACAGCCCCGCCCTGACCGACTTCGTCTTCATGGTCCGCGAGACCTCCCAGATGTTCATCACCGGACCCGATGTCGTCAAGGCCGTCACCGGCGAGGAGATCTCCCAGAACGGTCTGGGGGGCGCGGACGTCCATGCCCAGACCTCCGGGGTCGCGCACTTCGCCTACGACGACGAGGAGACCTGCATCGCCGAGGTCAGGTACCTGATCTCGATGCTCCCCTCCAACAACCGCGAAAATCCGCCATCTTATGTGAGCGGCGATGCGGCCGACCGCCGCTCACCGGCCCTGCTCGACCTGGTCCCGGCGGACGGCAACCGTCCCTATGACATGCACAAGGTGATCGAGGAGCTCGTCGACGAGGGCGACTACCTGGAGGTTCACGAGCGGTGGGCGCGCAACATCCTGTGCGCGCTGGCCCGTCTGGACGGCAAGGTGGTGGGCATCGTCGCCAACCAGCCGCAGTCGCTGGCCGGCGTTCTGGACATCGAGGCCTCGGAGAAGGCGGCTCGGTTTGTTCAGATGTGTGATGCGTTCAATATTCCGATCGTGACCCTGCTGGATGTGCCCGGCTTCCTGCCGGGGGTGGACCAGGAGCACGGCGGGATCATCCGGCACGGAGCCAAGCTGCTCTACGCGTACTGCAACGCGACGGTGCCGCGGATCTCGCTGATCCTGCGCAAGGCGTACGGAGGTGCGTACATCGTGATGGACAGCCAGTCCATCGGCGCGGACCTCACCTACGCCTGGCCGACCAACGAGATCGCGGTGATGGGCGCCGAGGGCGCCGCCAACGTCATCTTCCGCCGGCAGATCGCGGCCGCCCAGGACCCCCAGGCGATGCGTGCGCGCATGGTCAAGGAGTACAGGGCCGAGCTCATGCACCCCTACTACGCCGCCGAGCGGGGCCTGGTCGACGACGTCATCGATCCCGCGCAGACCCGCGAAGTCCTCATCAAGTCCCTCGCGATGCTCCACAACAAGCACGCCGACCTGCCCTCGCGCAAGCACGGCAACCCACCGCAATAACCGTAGGCCCACGGGAGAAGCCGGCGGCCGCTGCGCCGGCTTCCCCGCGATCAGGAGATCCTCGATGGTGAAACAGGAGCGTGCGGCACGCACGCGCGAGTTGCTGGTGCGGGCTGCCGCCGAGGCGTTTGCCCGGGAGGGGTTCATCGCGGCTTCGCTCACCACCATCAGCAAGCGGGCGGGGGTGAGCAACGGCGCCCTGCACTTTCACTTCGAGAGCAAGAGCACGCTGGCCCGTGCGGTGGAGGACGAGGCGGCCGCCGTCCTTTGCCGGCTCGCCCGCGGCGGCGACCCGCGCGCGGGCGCGCTGCAGCGGCTGGTCGACGCCACGTACCACCTCATGCGCAGGCTGGACCAGGACGTGGTGGTCAGGGCCGGCTTCGAGCTGAGCAACTGCGCCGCGCTCCGGGACCGCAGCATCGATCTGCGCGGGCAGTGGCAGCACTGGATCGAGCAGGTGCTGCAGGAAGCCGAGCATCAGGGGGAACTGGCCGCAGGCGTGCCCGCGGCCGATGCCGCGACCGTGGTGGCCGCGGCCATGGTGGGCTTTGAGATGCTCGGGGCCAGGGACCGCCACCGCACCTCCACCAGCAGGCTCCTGCCGTTCTGGCAGCTGATGCTGCCCCGGCTCGCGGCGCCCGGGCTGCTGAAGCAGGTCGAGCCCGCGGGCACCCCCCGCACCGCACCGCCCCAGCCCCCCACCTAAACAGCCCGCCCGGTCTGCTTTGAGGCCGTTTCGGCGCCCGCACGGGCGCCGTTCCCCGCGCCGCCCGGGACGCGCGGGGAGGACAAGCCCCCTTGCTCGAACCGTCAACTACTGTATTTGCCACGCTTGTTGGGGCTGATTGAAGCAGAATATCAGCATAAAAAGGCGCAGGCGACCGCCGTGCTCCTCCCATAAAAACAGCCTGAACGGTTTAGTATTGACAAACCGTCCGTCCTGTTTTGTAATCGGGGGTGCCTAGAACCGCACAGGGACGGGGGAGACGGCGTGGAGATCGACGTACTGGGTCCATTGGCCGTGCGGGAGAACGGGGTGTCCATCACCCCGACCGCACCGAAACCGCGGCAGGTGCTGGCCCTCCTGGCGCTCCATGCCGATCAGGTGGTGCCCGTCGGCGCGCTCATCGAGGAGCTGTGGGCCGCCACCCCGCCGCGCAGTGCGCGCACCACGCTGCAGACCTATGTGCTGCAGCTGCGTGAGCTCATCGCCGTCGCCCTGAAGAAGGACGAACCGGTCGAAGGGCAGCCGCGGCGCAGCGCCAAGGACGTGCTGGTGACCCTTCCCGGCGGGTATCTGCTGCGGGGCGGCGCCACCAGTGACGTCCGGGAGTTCGAACGGCTCGCGGGCACCGGCTACCGGGCCATGGACTGCGAGGACTTCCAGGACGCCGCACGGCAGCTGCGCGAGGCGCTGGGCCTGTGGTCGGGATCCGCCTTCGCCGACGTCCAGACCGGCACGCAGCTGGAGATGGAGGCCAGGCGGCTCGAGGAGAGCCGGCTGTGCGCCCTGGACCAGCGTATCGAGGCCGATCTGCGCCTGGGCCGCCACCGTGAGCTGCTCGGCGAACTCACCGTCCTGGTCAGCCGCTACCGCACACACGAGAACCTGCACGCCCAGTTCATGCTGGCGCTGCACGGGGCGGGGCGCCGCGGCGAGGCGCTCGAGGTCTACCAGCGCCTGCGCGGCACGCTCGTACGGGACCTGGGCATCGAGCCCTCGGCCCGCCTGCGCAGGGTGCAGCGCTCGATCCTGATGACCGGCCCCGAGGCCCCGGCGCAGCCGCACAAGGCCGGCGGCGAGCACCTCGTGCGCGCGAGCTGAGCGCCCCGATGACACGCGGGGTGCAGGAACGCTCGGAACGGACCCGCGAACGCCTGGTGCACGCCGGCGCCGAACTCTTCCACCGCCACGGATATGCCGACGCGAGCCTGAGCGGGATCGCCGCCAGGGCCGGAGTGACGAAAGGGGCGCTGTACTTCCACTTCACCTCCAAGGAAGAGCTCGCGCACGCGGTGCTGCAGCGCGGCCGTGACCTTTTGGACGGTGCGCAAAGGCAGTTGCGGGCCGCGGGCGTCTCGCCGCTGCAGTCGCTCATCGACCTGACCTACTGGCTGGCGCGGACACTGCAGGAGGAGCCGGCCGTGCGGGCCGGCTTCAGGATCGCCCGTGAGCGTGCCGGGCGGCTGCCCCCGGCGAGCGACCTGCACCACGTGTGGATCTCCACCGTCTGGGAGCTGCTGCGACAGGCCCGCGCCGCGGGCCAGCTGCGCCGGCACCCGCGGCACGAGGGCCCCCAGACGCTGGTGGCCGCCGCAGTCTGTGTGATCGAGGTGATGTCGCAGACCGAGATGCCCTACGGCGAACTGCGCCAGCGCATCGGCGCGTTGTGGGACCTGATGGTGCCCGCTCTGGTGCCCCCCGGCGCGGCTGCGGTCAGAACCTGGCCGCACGCCCGGTGCGCCGCCCAGGGCATGGGGGCGCTCTGACCCGCTCACCGCTCACCGCTCGTCTGCCGGTGTCCGCCCCCGCGTTCTTCACGGCCCGTGAAGGCCCGGAAAAGAAGTCCGTGCAGAGCACTTCGGACACCGGCATGAGAACGCCTCGGTGCTTGTTTGGTTCTCGCCACGCCATCGGTTGGAGAGCAACTAGAGGCCGGGTAGAGAAAACCGCTTGCCCCGTACGGATCCGGCTAGCTTGATCGGGGCGCTTGTTTTTGGCCACTGAGAGGAACTCGAAGAGCAACTCGACGAGGTACGGAGGAGAACATGAAGATTCAGGTTCTGGGTCCGTTGAGTGCTGAAGTCAACGGGGGTTCGATTGTTCCGACAGCGGGCAAGCCGCGACAGATCCTGTCGCTCCTGGCCCTCTATCCGGGACGGGTGCTGCCCGTTCCCACGCTCATGGACGAGATCTGGGAGACGGAGCCGCCCAGGAGCGCGCTCACCACCCTGCAGACGTACATCCTTCAGCTGCGCAGGCGCCTGGGCACAGCGATGGGCCCAGGCGCCCCCGGCGGCGCCAAGGACGTCCTGGCGACCCGGCACGGGGGCTATCTGCTGCAGGTGCCCCAAGACTGCGTGGACGTGCACCAGTACGACTACCTGGTCGCCGAGGGGCAGACCGCTTTCGAGGCGGGCGCCAACGACGTGTCGGCCGCCCGGTTCCGCCAGGCGCTCGACCTGTGGAACGGGCCCGCACTGGTGGACGTGCAGGTGGGCCCCATCCTGGAGATCGAGGTCATGCGCCTGGAGGAGAGCCGGCTGGTCACCGTGGAACGGCGGATCGACGCCGATCTGCGGCTGGGACGGCATGCGGAGCTGCTGGCCGAGCTTGCCGAACTGGCCGCACGCCACCCGCAGCACGAAGGACTGCACTCGCAGGCCATGGTGGCGCTCTACCGCTCCGGCAGGCAGGCCTCCGCCCTGGAGGTGTACCGCAAACTGCGCGTGCGGCTGATCGACGATCTCGGTGTCGAGCCCTCGCCGCAGCTCCAGCGGCTGCATCAGGCCATGCTCAACGTCGACCCGCAGCTGGATGTCATCGCAGGCCCCCGGCGCACTTCGACCTTCGACCTCTTCGCAGCCTGAAACATCCGGTCGAAGACCGACGCGCACTCAAGCAGATCTCCACAGGCGCCGGATATGCTGCGTAATTTTGTGGTGAAGAATTCAAGGTTCATACCGGGGAGTTACCGAAGCGGCACACCCCAGGCCCTTCCGTTGTCTGAGCAGCTGAATGCTCCAAGGAACAGTACAGAAAAGACGGAATTCGTCGCCCACGAGTCTTCATGCCTCGTGGGCGATGAACGTATCCGCGCCTTCGCGGGCACCCGTGCCGCACCGGCGGTCACGGCCGGCGGTCATCGTCAGCCGCTCTTGAGTTCCAGCGCGAGCGCGTGCTCCGCCGGCGTCAGGGGAATGTCGGGGCACAGCCTTTCGGGATGGCCCGCAGGGGGAGCATCGAGCGGCCGGGCCGCGTCTGGGGCGGCGGCCTCCAGGCTCTTCCGCTCGCCGATCGTGTACATCAGGCCAAAGGCCATCAGGCTCTGCCACACCGCGTTCACCACGCGCCGCAGCAACAGGGCTGCTTTCACATCTGCCACCACTTCGGTTGTCCTGGCCGGGGCTGGGCCTGTGCCTGGTCATGGTGGCTTCCGGCGGTCAGGAAGTGCTCAAGGAAGGCCGGAGACCCCCCTGTTCCAGCGGCTCTCGACCTGTCCTGGACGCGCCTTTCCGAGGCTTTCGGCAACGGTTGTGTCAGCCAGCGAAGGGCCACCGATGATCTATGACGAGCGCAGGACCCTGGCCATCGACGGGTTCGACATGGCAGGCGCCCGCCCGGCGAGCGCCCCGGGCCCCTGGCCCAGGGACGCCGCCCTGCCGCCGCCCGCCCAGCGCGGGCAGAGCCGCACAGCGGGGGGCGAGGTCGAGGACGTCGAGGAACTGCTCGCCGATCTGCAGCTGGGGCGCTGGGGGCTGGCCGGACACGACCCGGAGCCCGCCGCGCAGCGGGCGGCCCGCCTCAGCGAGGAGGTCGCCTTTCTGGGCCTGTCCCGGCTGGTCACCGAACTCGCCCCGGGCGGCGGGCCCGCGGCGCCCGCCCTGCGCACCCCGCCGGAGCTGTCCAGCGGCCTTCAGGGCCGCCGTGCCGCGTACGACAGACAGTGCGCCGAGGCCAGGGAACGGGTGGGGGAGATCTGGCAGTGGCTGGCGCGGCGCCGTCACCAGCCCGGCACCAGCCCCGGCCCGGCGGAGCGCGGGCGCTGCTCGGGCCCGGTGCTGCCCCCGCCGCCCCACACGCCCCAGCAGCGCATCGACATCACCGCGCCCGTCGTGGACGTGGCGCCCATTGCGCAGTCCTGGGCGCGGGCGGCCGGGCTGCACGAGGGCACCCGCGCGCACAACTGGCGCCTGCTGCGCACCGGGCGGGGCCTGCCGGCGGATGCGTGGGCCGCGGACAGCAAAGGCGCCCTTCCCCGCTTCGGCGAGGTGCTCCTTGGCCTGGTCGCACAGATCCGTGAGCGGGGGCTGCTGCCGCCCGCCCACAAGGTCAGGCTGGTCAGCCGGCCAGGGGCCCGGGCCGAGGTGACACCGGTGCGGCTGCCCGGCCTCTCGCTGCTCAGCGTGGACACCGGGCTCACCCCGCTGTCCTACGGTCACCTCCAGCACGCCATCGGGCACCTCACCGAGTACGCCGCACGCCCCGCCGGGCTCTGTCTCGCGCAGCGCTGGTCGCTGTGCGGGCTGCGTTCTGAAGGGTGGGCCCTGCTCATCGGGCAACTGATCCAGACCCCCGCGGCCCTGGTCCAGACCGGTCTGGACGAACACACCGCGCAGGCCCTCGCCCGGTTCCTCGCCCAGGAGGAACAGTTCAGCCGGGGACTGATGGCCGCCGACCTGGCCCTGGACGCCGAACTCGCCACGTGCCGCGGGGTCGCCGATGCCCTGGACGCGGCGCGCGCGCTCACCGCGGCCACCGGCCTGGAACAGTCCGCGGAACTGATGCTGCTGCGACAGACCCGGATCGCCTCGACACGCCACCGGCTCGCCGGGCACGCCTGGTGCGACGCCGCGCTCGCCGAGCTCGACGCCGCCTTCGGCGCCGGCTGGGCCGGCCAGGACAAGGCGTGGGAGCTGCTGAGCGCAGCCTTGCGGGAGACGGACACCGCGACGGGATTCCTGCGCGCCCTGCGTGCGGCCCGCACCCCGCAAGGCGGGCGGCACTTGGCAGGAGCCGCTGTGTAGCCCACAGCCGCGCAAAGAGCGCCCCAGCGCCGCTACGGGCGCCGGCCCCGACGGCTGGGCGGGCGCCGCACGCCGAGTCGTGATCGAGCCAGTCTCCACTGTCCGCACATATGTTCCTGGTCCGGGTGGTAGCGGGCACCGGCATGGGTGGGCGCCTGCGCCCGCACTTGCCAGGGGGAAGCGTTGGAAGGTCACCGAAACTTCATCGAACTCTTGCGGTCCTGGGCCGAGCAGTCGCCCCAGCGCGAAGCGATGGTCCTGCTGCCCGACGACGCTGCGCGCGGACGGCCGCGGACAGTCTCCTACCGGAGCCTGGACGCCTCCGCCCGCGTGCTGGCCGGCTGGCTCCAGGACCGCGGCGTGCAGGGGCAGCGGGCGCTGCTCATGCACCAGTCGCGCCATCAGTTCGCCGTGAGCTTCCTGGCCTGCCTGTACGCCGGGGTCATCGCCGTGCCGGTGCCCTCCAGCCACCGGCGCGGCCACCACGAGGCCCGGGTCGCGGGGATCGTCAAGGATGCGGCTCCCGCCGTCGTGCTCACCGATGCGGCCCAGGCCCCCGATGTGTCGCGGCTGCTGGTGCAGTCCGCCTGGGGCAGTGTCCTGTGCCTGGCCGCCGACGCCGTGCCCGCCTCCGCGCCCTGGCGGATGCCGGACCTGGTGCCGGACGCGGTGGCCTATCTGCAGTACACCTCCGGGGCGACCGGCACCCCGCGCGGGGTCGCGGTCACCCACCACAACCTGATGGCCAACCAGCGGGCACTGGCCCAGGCACTGGACACCTCACCCGGGGAGTCCATCGGCGGATGGCTTCCCTTCCACCACGACATGGGCCTGGTCGGCCAGTTGCTCCACCCGCTGTGGCTCGGCGGCACCTCCGTGCTGCTCTCCCCCGAGGCGTTCGTCCGCCAGCCGGTGCGCTGGCTGCAGGCCATCGGGGAGCACGACATCACCGTGAGCGGCGCACCCGACTTCGCCTACGACCTGTGTGTGCGGCGGGTGAGCGACGACCAGCTCGCCGGGCTCGACCTGTCGGGCTGGCGTACGGCGGTCAGCGGCGGCGAGCCGCTGCGCGCCGCGACGCGGCAGGCCTTCACCCAGCGCTTCGCCCCGGCCGGATTCCGGCCGCAGGCGATGATCGCGGGATACGGTCTGGCCGAGTCCACGCTCCTGGTCGCCGCCACCCCCGCCGGTGAGCAGGGCGCCGAACTCGCCGTGGATGTGGCGGCACTGGAGAAGAACCTGATCCGCACCCCGCGCCCGGAGCAGCCCGTACGCACCCTGCTCTCCAGCGGCCGGCCGGCCGGCGGCGAGATACGCATCGTCGAACCCGAGAGCCGGGCCGTGCTGCCGCACGGCGAGATCGGCGAGATCTGGGTGCGCGGCGACAGCGTCGCGGCCGGATACTGGCAAAACCGCTCCGAGAGCGCGCACACCTTCAACGCCGCCACGGCGGACGGCCAGTCGCCCTTTTTGCGCACCGGGGACCTGGGCACCCTGCAGGAGGGACACCTCTATGTCACCGGCCGGATCAAGGACATGATCGTGGTGGCCGGGCGCAACCTGTACCCGCACGACGTGGAGCACGCCGTACAGCAGATCAGCGCCCTGTTCGGGGCGGGCACCGCCTTCGGGGTGAGCGGGGAACGCGAACGCATCGTGATCGTCCAGGAGGTGCGCACCCAGCGCTGGTACGACCTCGATTTCGGTGCGCTGGCCGCCGATGTCGGGCGGTGCATCACCGAGGAGTTCGAAGTGCCCGTCGGCGGGGTGCTCCTGGTGCGGCCGGGCACGGTACGCCGCACGACCAGCGGGAAGGTGCAACGCGGCGCGATGCGCGAGCTGTTCCTCAACGGCCGTCTGCGCCCCTTGAGCGAGCACCTGGACGACGAACTGGCGGCATGGTCGGAGCCCGCCGGGCTCCCTTCGCACAGAAGGAACAGGACATGAGCCAAGCGGTACCGGGAGGGTCCCAGGAAGCGGCGTTGGCCGCCTGGCTGCAGGAGCACGTCGGCCGCTATGTGCACGGAGAGGTGGCGCTGGACACACCCCTGTTCAAGCGGGGCCTGGACTCCGTGGCCATGCTCAGCCTCTTCGGGGAGATCGAGGACACCTTCGGGCTCGTCCTGGATCCGGCCGACATGTGGGACCAGCCCACCGTGCGGGAGCTGGCCTGGTACCTGGCGGCGCTCAGCGCGGGCCGGCCCCGCACCTTTTCCCCGGTGCGCACCGTGTTCGTCTTCACCGGGCAGGGCAGCCAGCACCTGGGCATGACCGCGGGCCTGTACCGCAACTCCACGAGCTTTCGCCGCCATCTGACACAGGCCGCGGCCGCGGTGCTGCCCCACTTCGGGGTGTCCGTCACCGAGATGGTCCTGTCCAAGGACCCCCGGATCCATGAGACCGCGGTGACCCAGCCGGCGCTCCTGGCGGTCGAATACGCCCTGGCCATGACCCTGCTGGAGGAGGACGTGCGGCCGCAGGCCGTGCTGGGCCACGGCATAGGGGAGTTCGCGGCGGCCACCATCGCCGGCGCGCTCACCCTCGCCGACGCCGCCGAGCTGGTGTCCCACCGGGGCGCCATCATGCAGGAACTGCCGACGGGCGGCAGCATGATGGCGACCTGCGCAGACCCCTTCGAAGCGGCCGAGGCGACGGCCGGCGAACCTTGCGTGTCCATCGCCGCGCTCAACGCGGCGCGCGCCACCGTCCTGTCCGGGGACCTCGCCGGCCTGGGCCGGGCCCAGGAGCGGCTGGACGCCAGCGGCATCTCCAGCACATTCCTGGAGGTGACCCACGCCTTTCACTCGCCCCTGATGGAGCCCTCGGCACCGGCGTTCCAGACGGTGGCCCGCCGGCTGAGCGGGGGAAAGCCCCAGGTGCCGTTCTACTCCACGGTGTATGGCCGCAGGTATGACGGGCCGCTGGACGCCGCGTACTGGACGCGGCAGATCACCTCGCCGGTACGGTTCGCCGACGCCACCCGGCGGCTGCTGGCCGAGCACGCCCCCACCCATGTGGTGGAGATCGGACCCAAGGCGGTCCTCTCCCCGTTCCTGCGCAGGATCGGCGGCGACAACGGGCCCAAGGTGCTGCCCGTCTGCCGCGGCCCGCAGAGCAACGCGGTCCACCTGGCGGGCGTGCTGTCCGCCCTCAGCGCGGGCCCGCTCGTCGAACAAGAGCCCCGCTGAGCCCGGCTGCCAGCCGGCCCAGCGGCCACCCCAGCACGGGACGGGCGGGGTGCTCGAGCGCTGCTTGAGCACCCGCCGAGCGCCACGGGCCACATTCCCCTTCCCGTTCCGGGAGAAGAGGAGGGGAACACGACATGACCCACACGACACACACGGCACACACGGCACAGACACCGGCCGCGGAGCAGTGCGCTGCCCCCGTGCCGGCACCCGCGCCCGCAGGACCGGCTCACAAACTGCTCGCCCGCAGCATCAGCAAGCGCCTGATCAGGCCCGTGTGGTACGCCCTGGTGGCCTACGGCAGCCTCTGGCTGCCCGGCGCCGGCCACTTCTACGGCGACGCACTCACCTACGCGGCCCCTCCCGGCCTCGAGGACCACCCTGGTGGCCGGCACTTGAGGTCCTCTTGAGTCCTGATGACCACTCAGCGGCCAGGCAGGTTCCGCACAGGGACGGAGGGGCGACATGACCACGGTGGTGAACAGGGCGGACGCGTCGGAGGCCGCCGCACAAGAGCGCATCGCCCGGCTGGAGCACCAACTGGGCGATCTGGACGATCCCGGAAACCCGCTGGGCGCCGAGCAGGTGCTGGCGGCCGACGCGGCCGGCCGGCCGCTGGCCCCCGCCGAGCGGGTGCTCGACGAGTTCGCCCTGAACGCCGAGTTCGTGCCCGGCCGGCTGGGCGGCCGGCTGGAGCGCCTCGATGTGCTGGCCCGGGTGGTGCGCGCCGTCTTTCGCAGGGACGCCTCCCTGGGCCTGGGATACGGGGTCTCCTCCTACCTGGCCGGGGTCATCGTGTGGGCGGACGGGACGGCCGCCCAGCAGCGTGCCGTCGCCGACCTGCTGCTGTCCGGCGGCCGCATCGCCTGCGCCTATCCCGAGCCGCCGGCCGGCAACGACTTTCTGCGCAACCGGTTCTCCACCGTCATGCAGGGGGCGGGCTACCGGCTCAACGGCCGCAAAGAGGCCCTGAACAACGCGGCCCGCGCCCAGCAACTGCTGATCTTCGCCGACGGCCCGGACACCGGGCGGGGCGAGCACAGCGCCTTCCTCATCGACGGACCACAGCCGGAGTGCGCCACCGCCGCGCTGCTGGGCCGGTATGAGACCACCGGCATCCGGGGCTCCCTGGTGCACGGCCTGCAGTTCACCCAGCACCCCGTCACCCCCCAACAACTCATCGGCCCGGCGGGGGCCGCCGCAGGGCTGGCCCGCCGGGCCTTCCCCATCACCCGCGCCATCGGCCCCTCCATGGCGCTGGGCTGCGCCGACACCGCACTGCGCACCACGGTGGCGTTCGCCCGCTCGCGCCGGCTGCGCAGCCGCGCCTCGCTGCACAGCCACCGCACCCGTACCGCACTGGCCGACGCCTTCGCCGATCTGCTGCTGTGCGACGCTCTGGCACTGGTGGCCACACGAGCCGTCCATGTGCTGCCCCGCCAGAGCAACACCTTCAGCGCCGCCGTCAAGTACCTGCTGCCCACCGTCTCGACCGAGGCAGCCTACGACCTGTCGATCGTGCTGGGCTCCGAGTCCTACGCCACCAGCGGCAGTTACGGCATCTTCCAAAAAGCGGTACGCGATCTGCCCATGATCGGCCTGGGCAGTGCGGGCGGCGCCGCCAGCCGGGGCGTCCTCATCGACCACCTGCTCCAGGTGCCCGACCTGGCGGCACCCGGCGGGGGCCAGGCGCCCGCCGGGCTGTTCACGCCGTTCGGCGACGGGCTGCCGGCCGTGCGCCACGACGATCTGCTGCTTGCCCCCGACGGTGACTCGCTGCTGGGGTCACTGCCGTCCTCGATGGCCCATGCGGCCGCGGCGCAAGGAGAGTTCGGCGCGCACCTGGGACAGCTCGCAGCCGGCCTCGGCCAGGAGCTGTCCGCCCTGCGCGCAGCCTGTACGGCGCTGGGCGCACGCTCCGGCGACCACACGGTGAGCCCGCGGGCCTACGCCCTGGCCGACCGCTACGCGCTGATCGCGGCGGGCGCCGCCTGCCTGGGCATATGGCGCCACCAGGCGGGCACCGGCGGGTTCCTCGGCGAACCCCTGTGGGCGGTCATGGCGCTCGCCCGCATCCTGCGGCGGCTGGACAACACCGCCCAGTTCGCACCCGAGGCCGCGGTGGACCGCTTCGTCCAAGAGCTGCTGGCCCGCTTCGAGGACGCCCGCAGCTACGACCTCTACGCCACCTCGATCGGCCGTTGAGCACCCCCCTGTGCCATCCCACATCAGCCCGTCCATGGTGAGTTGAGGAGAATGTCGTGAACCAGGACCTACTGGACGCCGTGGCCCGCATCCTGGGCGAACCAGCCGGCAAGCGCGCCGGGACCCGCCGCCTGAAGGACGACCTCGTCCTGGACTCGGTCATGATGATCGAGCTCAAGTACGCCCTGGAGGAGCGCCTGCCCCAGCTGGCGGACGCCCGCCCGGCCGACCTGTTCGACGGTGTGTCCACCCTCAGCGCTCTGCGAGAACGCCTGGTGGTGCTCTGCGGTCAGCCGGTGGCGTGATGCAGCCGCTGCACAACCACGGCCCCGCGGACTCCTGGGAGCGGGCGCGCCGCGACATCGCGTGCCACGGCACGGCCGTGATCTGGTCGCCGGTCAAAAACTGGCTCCCCCCGGACCTGGCCGACCCGGACCTCGTTGCGGCCCTTGGCCCCGACCACCGGCGGGTGGCCCAGATGGCCCTGCCGCAGCTCAGGGAGCGGTTCGTTGCCTCCCGGCTGTTTTTGAAGTCCGCCGCGGGCGCGGTGCTCGGGGTCAGCCTTGAGGACCTCGAGCTCGCCTACAAGCCCGGCGGCCGCCCCTATCTGCGGGGCATCGACCAGCTGGACATCAGCCTGAGCCACACCGAGGAGCTGCTGGTGGTGGGCCTGACCCGGCACCGGCGGGTGGGGGTGGACACCGAGTTCAAGGACCGGCAGATGCTCGCCCTGGGCACCGAACGCCAGGTGTGCACGCCCTACGAGCTGCAAGCGCTGGCCGGGATCGAGGAGGAGCACAGGAACGGGGAACTGGTGCGGCTGTGGACGCTCAAGGAGGCGTACAGCAAGGCGATCGGCCAGGGGCTGCGCTTCAGGTTCTGCGAGTTCGGCTTCACCGCGCGCGATGAACAGGTGCAGCTGCAGCGGCCCGACGGATCACCGGGAACGGGCGGGGAATGGGCGTTCTACAGCTGGATCGTCGCCGACAGGTACACGGTCAGCGCGGCCGTGCACGACCCCGGACTCTCCGGCGCCCGCACGGCCGGGCCCGGTGCGGGACTGCTGCCGGCGCTGAGCGCCCCCGTTCAAAACTCAAGGAGTCATTGAGCGTCTTTCCAGAACCGCGCGCCAGGCTCATACCCCACTCCACACCGCGGTGTCGAAGGGAAGGGGGGCTGACCGGTGCATCGATATCTTGCGGTACGGCCGCCGGCCGCAGAACCACCCGCCGGGCAGATGCGGCGGCTGAACCTGCTGTGTTTCCACCATGCGGGCGCAGGCGCCATGACCTTCGCCGGCTGGCAGCGGCGCGTGGGGCCGGATGTGAACGTGCTGCCCGTGCGGCTGCCCGGGCGCGAATCCAGGCTGCGGGAAGGACGGATCACCCAAGCGGCGCGGCTGGTCGAGGAGTTGGAGGACGATCTCGGGCCGCTGCTGGAGAGCCCCTATGCCTTTTACGGGCACAGCCTGGGGGCTCTGGTCGCCTACCGGTTCGCGCTGCACCGGGCCCGTATGGGGCGCAGGCTGCCGCACATGCTGGGGGTCGGCGCGTGTGCCGCGCCCCAGCTGCCGTCCCTGCTGCTGGACACCACGTCGGTGCCCGGCCTGTCGGACGAGCAGCTGATCGGTTCCCTCAATGACGAAGAGAGCATGCCCGCAGCCCTGCTGCAGCGTCCCGAGTGGCTGAGCATGACCCTGGACACGCTGCGGGCGGACCTCGAACTGGCACGCAGCCTGCGAGCCGGCCCCGTCACCGCTGTGCCCTGCGCCGTGCAGGCCTTCGCGGGCATGGAGGACCAGATGGTCGCGGCAGCCGACATCCAGGCCTGGCAGCGCTGCACCACTGCGGACTTCACCCTGCACAGCGTTCCCGGCGCCCACTTCTTCGTCCGCGGACACGACGCGCCGAAGGCCGTCGCCCAGGCGCTGCGCGAGACGGCGCCGCACACCGGGTCCCCCCTGTCGCCTGCCGTCGGCTGACCTCACTTCGTTCCCCAAGGAGTTCCTCGGATGGACATCCAACTTCTCGGCCCGTTCAGAGCCGCCCACTCAGGGGTGCACATGCACCTCACCGCTGTGAAACCGCGCAAGGTGTTCGCGCTGCTGGCCGTCCACGCCGACGAGGCCGTCTCGGTGGCCACGCTCGTCGAGGAGGTGTGGGGGGAGAACCCGCCGCGCAGTGTGCAGACCACTTTGCAGACCTACATCCTGCAGATACGCCATCTGATCGCTTCCGCACTCGGCGAGCAGTACACCGGGTTGCCCAGCAGCGCCAAGAGCGTGCTGGTCACCGAGTCCGGCGGCTACCGCCTCGACACCCACGGCGGCACCGTCGACGTCCGGGAGTTCGAGGCGCTGGCCTCGGCCGGCCACCGGACCCTGGAGCAGGGCGACTGGGCCGCCGCCTCCGACTACCTGGGCCGTGCGCTCGCCCTGTGGAACGGCCGCGCGCTGGCCGACGTCCAGCGCGGGGCGCTTTTGGAGGTGGAGGCCACCCGCCTGGAAGAGTCGAAGATGAGCGTTCTTCACCGGCGAATCGAGGCCGACTTGAGGCTGGGACGCCACTATGAGCTGGTGGGTGAGCTCTCCGGGCTGGCAGCCCGCTACCAGCTGCACGAGGGCCTGCACCAGCAGCTGATGCTCGCGCTGCACCGCGCCGGGCGCCGCAGTGACGCGCTGGGGGTCTACCACCAGTTGCGCGCGGCCCTCAGCCGGAGTCTGGGGCTGGACCCCTCGCCCGGCATCGACAACCTCTACCGCGCCCTGCTGGACTCCTCGCCCCAACTCGACCTCGACCCCCTGGTGGTGGCCGGCCCGGCCGGTCCGCCAGTGCTGGCACGGGCCAACTGACCCAGCCCTCCTCAACCAAGCCCTCAGTAGGAAGACCGAAAGGAACCACTGTGAGTGACATATCCCTGGCCGAACTCGGTGAGCTGCTGCTCGAATGCGTCGGTGCGCCGGAGGAGGGCCTGACCTTCCAGGGGGACAGCGCCCTGGACACCCCCTTCCTGGAGTTCGGCTACGACTCCCTGGCCCTGCTTCAGGTCACCGGCGTCATCGACCGCAGGCACGGCATCGTCCTGGACGACGACGCCGTCGCCGAGGCCGAGACGCCGCGCATGCTCCTGCAGCTGATCGCCGCCGCCCCGCGGGCCGGCGCGGTCCGATGAGCGCTGTGCCCCAGGCACCGGGCTGCGGCCTGGCGGGCAAGCGGGTGCTGGTCACCGGCGGAACCCGCGGCATCGGACGGGCGACGGCGCTGGCCTTCGCCCGCGCCGGTGCCCGGCTCGTCGTGGTCCACCGCACGGACGGTGAGGCGTCCAAGACGCTGCAGGCCCAACTCGCCGAGTCCGGCACGGAGTTCGCCTTCGTCCAGGCCGACGTCACCACCGGCGAGGGCGCCCAGGCGGCCGCGGCCGTGGTGCGTGAGCAGTTTCAGGGCCTGGACGTACTGGTGAACAACGTCGGCGTCGACGGGCACGTCCCGTTCGAGCAGCTGGCGGAGGACGAGTGGCACCGGGTGCTCAACCACAACACCACGTCCGCCTACCTGGTCACCAAGTCCCTGGTCGGGCTCCTGGCACCAAGGGCGTCCGTGGTGAACATCGGTGCCTCGGTCGCCCTGCGCGGCCGCCCTCTGGGAGTCCACTACAGCGCGTCCAAGGCGGCGCTCATCGGGTTCACCCGGGCCCTCGCCAAAGAGCTGGGCACCCGCGGTATCCGGGTCAACACGGTCGCCCCGGGCGTGACCGAGACCGAGCCGGGCGGCGGCCTGCCGCCGCACCTGATCGAGCGGCTCACCGCCCTGACGGCACTGGGCAGGCTCGGCACCTGCGACGACGTCGCGGGCGCGGTGCTCTACCTCGCCGGGGACTCGTCCGCCTACGTCTCCGGCACCACCATTGAAGTCGACGGAGGAATCTAATGCCGTACGCAGCCATCACCTACCGGATCAAGCCCGGTCACGAGGACGAGATCGCCGCGATCTTCGAAGGTTTCCAGCGGGTCGACCGGCCCGACTTCACCGGGGACACCGGTGAGGCGGCGGGCCGGCTGCTGGGCACCGGGGTCTTCGTGAAGGACGAGACACTGATCCGGGTCATCCACTACGAGGGCGACTTCGCGGCCGTCGGCAAGCACATGGCCGCGCAGAAGGGCGTACACATCCTCGAGGAGAAGCTCGCCCCCTACCTTGCGCAGGAGCGCGACACCAGCTCTCCCGAGGCGTTCGCCACGTACTTCCGCAACGCCACGATGCGCTCGATCGCGCAGCTGACCGTGGACACCCACCCGGCGGGGAACAGCGCGGCATGAATGATGTGCTGGGCATCACGGCCCTCGTGGGGAGCGGTGTCACCGCAGGTGTGCTGTTCGCGGTCGCGCTGAGCGTCCTTCCCGCGCTCTTGGCGATGGAGACCGGCACGTACGTGTACGCGCACAAACTGCTCGGCCGGAACTGGGATCCCACCATGCCGGTCATCGTGCTGAGCAGCACGCTCGTCGAGGCGGTGCTCGCGGTGGTGAGCGACGGCTCGGCCAGGGTCCTGTTCGTGGTGGGGGCGGTGCTCCTGCTGGGGGTGTCGGCCGTCTCCCACCTGTGCAACGTTCCCATCAACCGGCGGGTCAAGTCGGTCGACGACCCGCAGCACCTCCCCGCCAACTGGGAGGACCCACGCCCCTTGTGGCGCCGTTGGCACCTCCTGCGCACGGCCCTGGCCGTGCTGGCCCTGGCGGTGACGGCCGCAGGCGTCACCGCGCTGTGAAACACACGCCCTGCGCGGCGGCCTCCCCCTGGGGGGAGACCGCCGCGCAGGGCATGTCGTGCCGCCTGCAGCGCCGGGTTTAGGCCGTGACGGGGATGTCCCGTGCCGAGATCTGCGCGACGGTGTTCAGCAGGCTGCGCCGGAACGTCGCGACGAACCCCTCGACGGTGTCCGTGTCGCGCGGCTTGCTGAGGTAGGGCTTCAGCTTCTTCTCCACCTCGCGCACGCCGGGCTGGACGGCCATGTGCCGGGCGACGGCGTCCAGATCGCCGGTGTACTCGATGACGCGGACCAGCGTGTCATCGCGCAGGAAGACCGCGGTGGCGAGAATCGTGCCCGCCGACTCGCCGGCCTGATCCTTCACCTGGCTGCCCTTGACGCGCTTGAAGTCGCCGAAGATCTCGGTGAGTTCCTTCTCGTATCCAGGCTTGATGTCGTACGTGATGGCGGCGAAGGCCATACCTGCTCCCTCTGGGGCTCGGGCCGGTCAGTGTCAGGGCAGCACAGCCGACATGCCTCGTGAGGGGCTCGAATCGCTCTGGGCCCGGGCCGTTGGAGGCTGATTCGAGCCGGTCTCCAGTTCGCGGTGAGACGTTCCCGTCGAACACAGTCACCGGGCTACCTGGAGGTAGGTACACCGTGCATCGCACCCTGATAGTCGCCCGGCTGAAGCCGAACAAGACCGACGACATCGGGCAGATCTTCCACGACTCCGACTCGACGGATCTGCCGCACATGATCGGCGTCAGCCGCCGGACTCTCTTCCAGTTCCACGGGCTCTACTTCCACCTGGTCGAGGCCGACGAGGACATCACGCCCAACCTCTACCGGGCGCGCAGCCACCCGCTCTACGACGACATCAACACCCGTCTGACGCAGTGCGTGGAGCCCTACGACCCGGACTGGAAAGAGCCGAAAGACGCGATGGCCAACCCCTTCTACATCTGGACCAAGGACGGAGGGCGGATCAAGTGACCACCGCCATCACTCGCACGGTGAAGATCACCACCGACGAAGTCGAGGCCAACACCAAGCGTGGCGGCGACATCCGCGTCACCCTGAGCCCCAAGACAGTCGGCTGCACCTCGGGTTTCGGCGGGGTCATGACCCTGGACCCGGCCGACTTCATCACCGAGCACTACCACCCCTTCTCCGAGGAGTTCCTCCACGTCATCAGCGGAACGCTGCAGATGACGCTGGACGGCGAGGCCATCGAGCTGGGCGCCGGTGACTCGCTGCTCGTTCCGGTCGGGGTGCGCCACCGGCTCGTCAACACCGGCGACGCCACCGCCACGTGCGCCTTCCACCTCTCCCCGCTCGCGCCGCGCCCCGAGCTCGGCCACGTGGACACCGAGGTGGCCCAGCGGCCGCACGAGTCCAACCCTGACGTCGGCGGGGCACGGTGACCAGACGGGCCGTCATCACCGGCATAGGAACGGTCGCACCGGGCGGTGTGGGCAGGGAGGCGTTCTGGGACCTCCTGTCGGCCGGCCGCACGGCCACCAGGAGCGTCTCGCTCTTCGACGCGAGCCAGTTCCGCTCCCAGGTGGCGGCGGAGGCCGACTTCGACCCGGTGGCCCAGGGCCTGACCGCACGCCAGATCCGGCGGATGGACCGCGCCGCCCAGTTCGCGGTCGTCTCCGCCCGGGAAGCCGTCCAGGACAGCGGCCTGGACTTCTCCTCGCTCGCCCCCGAGCGGCTCGCGGTCAGCATCGGCAGCGCGGTCGGCTGCACGATGGGCCTGGAGGAGGAGTACGTCGTCCTCAGCGACAGCGGCAAGAAGTGGCTCGTCGACCACGAGTACGGCGTTCCGCACCTGTACGGGTACATGGTGCCCAGCACCCTGGCGACCGAGGTCGCCTGGGAGGTCGGGGCCGAAGGACCGGTGGCGCTGATCTCCACGGGCTGCACCTCGGGCCTGGACGCCATCGGCCACGCCGTCCAGCTGATCGAGGAGGGAACGGCGGACGTCGCCCTTGCCGGCGCCACCGACGCCCCCATCTCCCCGATCACCCTGGCCTGCTTCGACGCCATCAGGGCGACCACCGCCAACAACGCCGACCCGGAGCACGCCTCGCGCCCCTTCGACGGCGAACGCGACGGCTTCGTCCTGGCCGAGGGCTCCTCGGTCATGGTCGTCGAGGAGCGCGAGGCCGCCCTGGCCCGCGGCGCGCGGATCTACGCCGAGATCGTCGGCTTCGCCGGGCGCAGCAACGCCTACCACATGACCGGACTCAAGCCCGAAGGCCGGGAGATGGCCGAGGCCATCAGGGTCGCCCTCAACCAGGCGAAGCTGGACCCGACCGCGGTGGGCTACATCAACGCCCACGGCTCCGGCACCAAGCAGAACGACCGCCACGAGACGGCCGCGTTCAAGCGGAGCCTGGGCGAGCACGCCTACGACATCCCGGTCAGCTCCATCAAGTCCATGGTCGGGCACTCGCTCGGCGCGATCGGCTCCATCGAAGTGGCCGCCTGCGCCCTGGCCCTGGACCGCCAGGTGGTTCCCCCGACGGCGAACCTGAAGACCAAGGACCCGCTCTGCGACCTGGACTACGTCCCCATCACCGCCCGGGACCACGCCATGGACGTCGTGCTCAGTGTGGGCAGCGGATTCGGTGGCTTCCAGACCGCGATGCTGCTCGCCCGGCCGGGTTCGGCCGCGGCCGCGGCAGGAAGGGGCGCATGATGACGGCGGCATCCCACCGGCCTCCGGTGATCACGGGCCTGGGCATCACCGCACCGACCGGCATCGGCGTCGAGGCCCACTGGTCCGCGGTCCTCGCGGGCAAGTCCGGCATCGGGCTCATCGACCGGTTCGACCCGGCCGGCTACCCGGTACGCCTGGCGGGGCAGGTCCCCGGGTTCAGCGCCAAGGAAACCGTACCCAGCAGGCTGATCTCGCAGACCGACCACTGGACGCACCTGGGCCTGGCCGCGGGGGAGGCCGCACTGGCCGACGCCGCGGTCGACCCGGCCGAGCTGCCCGAGTACGAGATGGCGGTCGTCACCTCGTCCTCCTCGGGAGGCACGGAGTTCGGCCAGCAGGAGATGACAGCGCTCTACACCCACGACCCCTCGTGGGTCGGCGCCTACCAGTCCATCGCCTGGTTCTACGCCGCCACCACCGGTCAGCTGTCGATCCGGCACAAGATGCGCGGCCCGTGCGGGGTGCTCGCCTGCGAGCAGGCCGGCGGCCTCGACGCCATCGGCCAGGCCCGCCGGCTGACCCGCAAGGGCTCCCGGCTCGTCGTCACCGGCGGCACCGACGCCTCGCTCTGCCCGTACGGCTTCACCGCGCAGCTGTCCACCGGCAAGCTCTCCACCGTCCCAGACGCGCACCGCGCCTATGTGCCCTTCGACGCCGAGGCGTCCGGATACCTGCCCGGTGAGGGAGGCGCGATCCTCGTCCTGGAGAGCGCGGAGAGCGCCGAGGAGCGCGGGGCGGGCCAGGGGTACGGGAAGGTCCTGGGCTACGCCGCGGGCTTCGACCCGGCTCCGGGATCCGACCGGCCGCGCGCCCTGCGCCGCACCGCCGAAACGGCGCTGCAGGATGCCGGGCTGGCCCCAGGGGACATCGACGTGGTGTTCGCCGACGCCTCCGGGATCCTTGAGGACGACCTCGACGAGGCACGGGCCATCACCGAGATCTTCGGTCCCCGCGCCGTCCCGGTCACCGCGCCCAAGACGCTCACCGGGCGTCTGTACGGCGGTGGCGCCCCGCTGGATGTGGCCACCGCGCTGCTCTCGCTGCGCGACGGCGTCGTCCCGCACACCGCCGGGACCCGGCAGCCCGCGCCCGGCATCGAGATCGACCTGGTCACCGACGCGCCCCGCCAACTGCCGCTGCGCCACGCCCTGGTGCTCGCGCGCGGCCACGGCGGATTCACCTCGGCCCTCGTGCTGGGCCGCTGACGACGCAAGGAGCATCAACCATGGCTGGACACACCGACAATTCCATCGTCATCGACGCACCGCTGGACGTGGTGTGGGAGATGACCAACGACGTACCCAACTGGCCCGGCCTGTTCAGTGAGTACGCCTCCGCCGAGGTGCTGGAACAGGACGGCGACACCGTCGTCTTCAGGCTCACCATGCACCCGGACGAGGACGGCAACGTCTGGAGCTGGGTCTCCCGGCGCACCAGCGACCTAAAGACCCGCACGGTGCACGCCGAGCGCGTGGAGACCGGTCCTTTCGACTTCATGAAGATCTACTGGGAGTACACCCCCGAGCCCGGCGGCGCCGTGCGCATGCGCTGGGTCCAGGACTTCCACATGAAGCCCGAGGCCCCGGTCACCGATGAGGGCATGACCGGCCACCTCAACCGCAACACCCTGGTGCAGATGGCGCTCATCAAGGAGAAGGTCGAGTCCGCAGCGCGTCTGACGACCCACTGAGGAGCGATCGGTGCTCGTCTATCTGACTCCGTTGCTGCTGCTGCTCAACGGTCTCGCCGCCGGAGTGCTCTTCGGCACCCAGCTCGGCGGCCAGCCCTACCTCGCCTCGCTGCCCACCGACCGCTACGTGCACGCCCACGCGTTCTTCGGGCAGCGGTACGACCCGGCGATGCCCATCTGCCTGGTCGGCACGTTCGCCCTGGACACGGTGCTGGCCCTCACGGCGTCCGACGCCGCGGCCCAGGCGCTGTTCGCCGTGGCAGCGGTGCTCGCGGTGACCACGGCCGTGATCTCCGTCGTCAAGAACGCGCCGGTCAACCGGTGGATGCGCACCCTGGACCCGGACCACCTGCCCGCTGACTTCCAAGACCCCCGCAAGACCTGGGGCGCCTGGAACAACCGGCGCAGTCTGCTCACCATCGGCGCGCTCGTGGCCAACTGCCTGGCGCTCGGCGTCCTGCTCTAACTCTCAACTATTACGCGGAGGAATTCCATGGACCTCGAACTTCGAGGTAAGAAGGCCCTGGTCACCGGCGGCACGCGCGGTGTCGGCCGGGGCATCGTGCTCGCTCTGGCGCACGCGGGTGTCGACGTCGTCACCTGCTACCAGCGCGAGAGCGACTACGTCACCAGCCTGGAGCGGGAGCTCAAGGAGATCGGCGGCGATCACCATGTGCTGCGCGCCGACCTCTCCCAGCCCCGCGAGATAGCCACCCTGCTCGAGCGGGTGAAGGAGATCCACGGGACGATCGACCTGCTGGTCAACAACGCGGGCGCGATCAGCCACATCCCCTACGCGGACCTCTCCCTGGAGGAGTGGAACCGCATCCTGACGACCAACGTCACCGGCGCGCACCTGGTCATCCAGCACGCGCTGCCGCTGCTGGGCGAGGGCTCCTCGGTCATCAGCATCGGCTCCAAGGCCGTCGAGGCCGGGATCCCGCTGCGCTCCCACTACACGATGACCAAGGCCGCCCTCGTCGGCCTCAGCCGTTCGCTGGCCAAGGAGTTCGGCCCCAAGGGCATCCGCTTCAACGTCGTCGCGCTCGGTGTCATCGAGACCGAGAACTTCCACGCCCTGCCCGAGGACCAGCGCACCTTGATGACCCAGCGCTACAGCGCCAAGACGGCGCTCGGCCGGCTCGGCCAGCCCGACGAGGTGGCCGGAGCGATCCTCTGGCTCGCCAGCGACCTGTCCCGCTACGTCACGGGCAACACCATCGGCGTCGACGGAGGCATCTCCTGATGGCCTTCCGTGTGATGCTCCGCCTGGAAGTGGTGCCGGGCAAGGAGAACGAGTTCGAGAAGGCCTGGCACGAGGGCACCGACGCGGTGACCGGACACCCGGCCAACCTCGGTCAGTCGCTCTCCCGCGAGGCCGGCCAGGACAGCACGTACATCATCATCAGCGACTGGGTGGACGAACCGCAGTTCCGCGCCTTCGAGGAGAGCCCCGCTCACCTCGACCACCGGGCGACCCTCCACCCGTTCCGCAAGGGCGGTTCCTTCCATGTGATGGAGATCCTCACCCACATCGAGGGCAAGGCCGCCACCGATGCCCGGTGAGGTCAGGGTCCTTGTCTTCCAGGCGGTCCATGACGACGAGCAGCTGGCCCAGGTCAGGGCGGCCTACCACCAGGTGAGCGAGCGTCTTGCCCAGGTGCCCGGCATGCTCGGCAACGAGCTGCTGCGCAGCCCCATGGACGCCAGCGTGCTCGTCGTGATGAGCCGCTGGGAGTCCCTGGCCGCCTTCCAGAAGTGGGAATCGGGCGCGGAACACCGTCAGGACACCGCGCCGCTGCGGCCCTTCAGGGACACGCGCACAGCCGCCGGGTTCGCCCTCTATGAGGTCGACGCCGCGTACTGAGCGGCCCGGATCGAGAGAGAAGAGATCTTTTCCATGGACAACCGTCAGGTGGCGTTCCTCGGTCTGGGCAACATGGGCGGCGGCATGGCCGGCCGGTTGCTCGACAGCGGATACGAACTCACCCTCTACAACAGGACCGCCAGCAAGGCGGCCGCCCTGGTCGAGGCGGGTGCCACGCTCGCCGAGGCCCCCGACAAGGCCGCCTTGGACCACTCCGTGGTCATGCTGAGCCTCAGTGACGAAAACGTCGTCGAGGACGTCCTCTTCGGCCAGGTGGTGCCGGTGCTGGCCCCGGGCACCGTCATCATCGACACCTCCACCGTGTCACCCGGCTACGCGCGGCAGGCGGCGCAGCGCCTTGCCGACAAGGGCCTGCGCCGGGTCGAGGCCTGTGTCGTCGGCAATCCGCTGCAGGCCCGCACGGGCGAACTGCGGGTGTACGTCGCCGGTGAGGCAGCGGACCTGGAGGCGGTGCGCCCGGTCCTGGAGACGGTCGGCAACGATGTCGTCCACCTCGGTGCCCCCGGCACCGCCGCCACCATGAAGCTCATCCTCAATCTGCTGCTGGGCGCCCAGGTCGCCTCGCTGGCCGAGGCCGTCGCCTACGGCACCGCCGCCGGACTCGACCGCGACCAGCTGCTCGGATCGGTCGCCTCCAGCGGGTTCAGCTCGATGGTGATGCGCTTCCGGGCCGAGCTGATGCGCTCACGCCGGTACGAGCCGGCCTTCTTCCGCTCCGAGCTGATGGAGAAGGACATCCGGATCTCGATGGAGGCCGCCGAGGCCCACGGCATCGCGATGCCGGTACTCGGCGCCGTCCGGGAGCAGTTCGCCGCGGTCATCGCCGCCGGCGACGGCGACAAGGACGCCTCGGTGATCGCCGAGCACCACGCCTAGGACCGCCAGGGGACGAAGGGATGTGAGGCTGTGCAGGATATGAGCCGAAGTGCGCTTCGCAACACGGACGTGCTGGTGGCCGGCGGGGGACTTGCGGGGTTGGCGACCGCTCTGTTCCTGGCCGGGCAAGGAGTCGAGTGCCTGCTGATCGAGGGCGCGCGCGAGCGGCCCAAGCTCCCGCGCATCCTCGGCATCCACCCGAGGGCCATGGAGCTGCTGCGCTCCCTGGGCCTGGAGGAAGAGATCCGCGACCTGCCCACCACCCGGGCCCTGGCCCAAAATTCGGGGATTGTGGCCGCCGAGTCGCTGGCGGGCATCGAGCTGGGCGAGCTGGGCGAGAAGTACGTGATGGACGTGCGCACTCCGCTCGGTCTGCTGTCACCCACCAGCTGGTGCCTGTGCGACGAGGGGGAACTGGAGGAACTGCTGAGCGCCAGGGCGCAGCAGCTCGGCGTCGTCCTGCGCGGCAGCAGCACCCTCGTCTCCTTCGACCAGGTGGACAGCCAGGGCGAAGAAGTGAACGCGGTGGTGCGGGACTCGGTCAGCGGCACCGACCGGATCGTCAAGGCCTGCTACCTCGTCGAGGCCGGCGGCACAGCCGGGATCGTGCGGGACACACTCGCCATCCCCTTCGACGGGGAAGTCCTCGGCCAGTACGTCACGGTCCGCTTCAGCGCCGACCTGCGAGCCGAGCTCGGGGACCGCAGGTTCCTGATGTGCTACACCGTCAACCCCGCCCTGCGCGGGGCGCTCATGCCGCTGGACAACGCCTCCCAGTGGCTGCTCCACGTCTCCTGCGACCTCGCTCGCGAGCCCCTGGCCTCGTTCACCGAGGAGCGGTGCGAGGAACTCGTGCGGATGGCGACAGGAGTACGGGACCTGCGGCCAAGGATCGCGGAGGTCAGCGCCTGGAAGGGCGAGGCCAGGGTCGCCGGACGGTTCCGGGAGGGCCGGGTCTTCCTGGTCGGCGACGCGGCCCATGTGATGCCGCCCAGCGGAGGGTTCGACGCCGGTACCGGCATCATCGACGCCCACAACCTGGCGTGGAAGATCTCGGCCGTGCTCAACGGCTGGGCCGGAAACGAGCTGCTCGACAGCTACGACGAGGAGCGCCGCCCCGTGTGCGCGGCCACGGTGGAGCAGGCCGTGCTGCGGGCCAAGGACCGGCCGCGGCTCCTTGGCGCGGACCCCGGGCCGGCCGACTCCGACCTGGTGGAGGATCCGCTGGTCTGGTTCAACCCCCGCTACCGCTCCTCCGCGCTGACCCCGAGGGACGCGGGCCTCTTTCCCGGGGACGGGCTGTGGGCGGCGGAGAACGACGGCCGCCCCGGCAGCCGGGCGCCCCATCTGCGGCTGCGGCACGGAGGCTCCGAGGTGTCCGTGCACGATCTGTTCGGGCACTCGATGGTGCTGCTCACCGGACCCGACAGCGAGCCCTGGAAGAAGGCGGCGCGGGCCGTCGCCGCCGAGCTCGGCATGCCCTACTCGGTGTACGCGGTCGGCACCGAACTGACCGATGTCGACGACCGCTGGCCCGAGCTGTACGGGGTCACGGCACAGGGCGCCGTCCTGGTGCGACCCGACGGCATCGTCGCCTGGCGCTGCGCCGACGCACCGATCTTCACCACCAACACACTGCGCGCGCTGACGAAGCGGATACTGCGGCTGGACCAGCCGGCCGCGAGGGAGGAAAGGTAATGGAGAGCGTAAGCGGCCTGGTGCCGGGCGGGCCCCTGCGGGTCATCCTGCGCATGGAGGTCTTCCCCGAGATGGCCGCCGACTTCGAGAAGGTCTGGCTGTCCATCGGCGAGAGCATTGCCCACGAGCCCGCCAACCGCGGGCAGGTCCTGCTCAGGTCGACGCAGGAGGAAGGCGTCTACTTCGTCTTCACCGACTGGAGCAGCGAGCAGGAGTTCCGCGACTTCGAACTCAGCCACCGCCACACGCTCAACCGCCAGCGGCTCAAGCCCTTCCGCCGCAGCGGCGCCATGGACGTCACGCAACTGGTCCACCGGCTCGATGCGGTGCCCGCCCCGTCCTGAGCGCCGTCCCCCGAACCGAACGTCGGGTGTCCCTCGCACGGGTTCCCCCTCCGGGGCGAGGCGACGCCCGGCGTTCGCACGTGCGGGCTCAAGTGATCCTCAAGGGGTGCTGGGCAAAGATGCCTTGACCGCTACTTCGCCCTGCCCTGGGGCCTGTCCGGAGGAACCGACCCATGACACCAGCCCGTCCAGGCCGCCGCCGATTCCTCAAGATCGCTGGTGTCACGGTGGTGGTGGGGGGAAGCGGCTGGGGGGCGAACTGGCTCTCGGTCTACTCCGACCACCAGATCAGCAACGTGGGCAAGCTGAAGTTCCGCAACCGGCTGCGGGTGCCCGAACTCCTTGACCCCAAGCCCTCCGGGGACGGCCGCAAGCAGTACACGCTCAAGCTCGCCGAGGGCACGAGCGAACTGCTGCCGGGAAAGAAGACCAAGACCTGGGGCGCCAACGGCCCTTACCTGGCGCCGACCATCCGGGCCCGCCGCGGCGACAAGGTCTCGATGACCGTGCACAACGGCCTGCCGGACGCCACCACCCTGCACTGGCACGGCATGCACCTCCCGCCGGCCATGGACGGCGGCCCGCACCAGATGATCGAGCGCGACGGAACCTGGAAGCCGCAGTGGACCGTGCACCAGCCGGCCTGCACCCTGTGGTACCACCCGCATCCGCACGGCTCGACCGCCGGCCACGTCTACCGGGGCATCGCCGGAATGATCATCCTGGACGACGAGCACTCCACGGGGGCGCCCCTGCCCTCCCGGTACGGCGTCGATGACCTGCCGCTGGTCATCCAGGACAAGAACTTCCACGACGACGGGTCCCTCGACTTCGGCGAGAGCTCCTTCTTCGACACCATCGCCGGGATGGACCCCCTGGGCATCCTGGGGGACACCATCATCGTCAACGGCACCTACGACCCGTACTTCCACGTCACCACCACCCGGGTGCGCCTGCGGCTGCTCAACGGCTCCAACGCCCGCGTCTACCAGCTGGGTTTCCCCGACGAGCGCACCTTCCACCTCGTCGCCGCCGAGAACGGGCTGCTGCCCCGGCCCCGGCCCCTGACCCGGCTGCAGTTAGGCCCCGGCGAACGCGCCGAGATCGTCGTGGAGTGCAAGCCGGGCGAACAGGCCGTGCTGCGCAGCTTCGCCCCCGACCTGGGCATCGGCTTTCCCACCGACCGCTTCCACGGCGGCGACGACACCTTCGACATCCTCGCGCTGCGCGCCGCCAAAACCCTGCGGCCCTCCCCGGCGCTGCCCACCCGCTTCGCCGGCGCCCCCGCCCCGATCAAGGTGCCGAACGACGCGAAGGTACGCAAGTTCCACTTCGTGGGGACGCAGATCAACGGCAAGTCGATGGACATCAACCGGGTCGACGAGGTCGTGGCGGCGGGGGCCACCGAGATCTGGGAGATCGACCGCGGCGACGGGACGCTGCACTCCTTCCATGTGCACGGCGCGACCTTCAACGTCCTGGACGTGGACGGCGAACAACCGCCCGAGGAAGCGCGCGGCCCCAAGGACACCGTCTACCTGCCGGAGTCCGGCAAGGTCAGGCTCGCGGTCCGCTTCGACACCCTGACCGACGACCGGGTGCCGTACATGTACCACTGCCATGTGCTGCGCCATGAGGACGACGGGATGATGGGCCAGTTCCTCGTCGTCGCGCCGGACGCCGTGGACCGCGCCCCCAGGACCATCGAGGGCTCGCACGGCGGCTCCGGCCACCACTGAACCGGGCGCCTGCCGGGAACGACGTGCGCCGGGCCCGGGGGGTCAGGTTCCCCGGGCCCGGCGCGTCTGGCGGGCTTCAGAGGGCGAGCCGCACCCCGTACCTCCGCAGCCAGGTGTTCAGTTGGATCGGCAGCTCGGCATTGGCCCGCCGGGCCCACCGGTTCAGGCTCTGGGAATCCTTCAGCGCGGCCCGTGCGGCCGGCACGTCGAGCAGCGGCAGGACCGGCGCCTGGGAGTCATCCAGCAGCGCGTGCATCTCGGTGCGCAGCGCCGCCTCGTACCCGGGGTCGAGGGTGACCGGGTAGGGCGTCTTGCGGCGCTCGATCACGCTGGTGGGCAGCAGGTCGCGCACCGCGGCACGCAGCAGGCTCTTCTCCTGGCCGTCGAAGTTCTGCATCTCCCAGGGCAGGTTGTAGGCGTACTTGACCAGCCGGTGGTCGCAGTAGGGCATCCGCACCTCCAGGCCGACAGCCTTGAACAGCCGCTCGGTGTGCCCGTTCTGGTTCTCCATGAAGTTGGTCAGGTGCACCCAGCACAGCTCCCGCATGTGCTTCTCGTGCGCGGACATGCCGGGCAGGTGCGGGGCCTCCGAGACCGACTCGCGGTAGCGCTGCGCCGCGTACTCCAGCGGGGCCAGGTCCTTCAGCAGCCCTCCGTCCAAGAGCCCGCAGCCCAGCCCCGCGGCGTCGTCGCGGACCACACCGCGGGCGACCCACGGGAAGGTCTCCATGGTCGACTCCACGGGGTCGCGGTTCCAGGCGACCCCGTGGAAGAGCGAGTCGGCGGCCTCACCGGTCAGGACGACCTTGGCGTGCTCGCCGACGGCCCGCGCGAGGAGATACAGCGAGGTGTTCATGTCACCCAGCGGGGTGGGATAGTCCTTGGCGCGCAGCACCGCGAGCCGGGCGATGGGGTCGCTCAGGTCGGCGGGGTCGAGCACCACCGTGGTGTGGTCGGTGTCCAGGTGGCGCACCACATCGGCCGCGTAGGGGGCATCGGGCGAGTTGCGGGTGTCGGTCGCCTTGAAGTTCTCGGCGTGCTGGGCGAAGTCGACGGTGAAGGTCCGCACCCGCTGCCCGGACTTGCGCAGTTCGCGGTCGGCCAGGCCCACCACACCGCTGGAGTCCAGGCCGCCGGAGAGCAGCGAGCCCAGCGGCGCCTCGGTCCGCAGATTGCGGCCGATGCTGTCCTCGAGCAGCCCGCGGATGGTCGTGACGGTCGTGTCGAGGTCGTCCGTGTGCTCGGCCGCCTCCACCGACCACCAGCGGGTCTTGACCGTGCTCCCCGCCTTCACCAGCAGGTGGTGTCCCGCGCGCAGCCGGTGCATGCCACGGAACGGCGCCACGTGCGGCGTACCGGAGTACGTGAAGATCTCCTGCAGCCCCTCGGCGTCCACCGCGGGCTCGACCTGCGGATGCGCGAGGATCGCCTTCGCCTCGGAGCCGAACACCAGCCCGGTGGCGGTCGGGTAGTAGAAGAGCGGCTCCACGCCAAGGCGGTCGCGGACCAGGAAGAGCTCTTGTTTCCTGGCATCCCAGACGACGCCGGCGAAGGTGCCCTCCAGCCGGTGCACGGCCTCGGCGCCCCACTCCAGATAGGCGAAGAGCAGGGTCTCGGTGTCGCCGCCCGACCTGAACCGGTGGCCGCGGGAGGCGAGTTCGGCCCGCAGTTCGCGGTGGTTGAGGATCGAGCCGCTGTGCGCGGCCACCGCGACGGTGCGCCCGTCGTGCTCCAGGGTCACCGGCTGGTGTCCGTCGGCGAGGTCGAAGACCGCCAGCCGGCGGTGGCCCAGGGCGGCCCGCTGGCTCACCCAGATCCCTTCCCCGTCGGGTCCTCGCTGGGCCATGGCCGCCGTCATGGCCAGGACGGTGCTGTGCTCGCGGGTGAGGTCCCGGTCGAAGTCCACCCAGCCGGTTATTCCAGACATCTTCTCTCCATCGTTACGGGGGATGAGCAGGCGAGGCGAACTACCGGGACAGTACGGCGGCCAGAGCGTGAGCGAGCACGGCGTCGGGGGTCTCGTGCCCGGCGGGCGCACGCCAGGCCACCACTCCGTCGGGCCGGACCAGAACCGCACCCCGTGCGGTCACACCGAAGGTGCCGGGCCACTGCCCGGAGGGGTCCGACGGCCCTTCGGGCGAGCCGATGCGCACTACGCCGAGGGTGATCCCAAGGCGCTGGGCGGCGGCCTGGCCCGCCGCGGCCCAGTTTTCGGCTTCGGGGCCGGTGAGCAGCACCATGGAGCGGCTGAACAGGTCGAGGGTCGACAGCGGCTGCCCCTGGCGCTCCAGCGCCACGTGCGGTGCGCGGGTGCCGGGGGCGCCGCCGGGGGCCGGGTTCCACACCCCGTCCGGCAGCGCGGGCTCCTGGGGTCCTGCGAGCACGGCGCCGGAGCGGTACTGCCCGCCGAACCAGATCGCGGTGTCCGCAACGATGTCGGGGTTGGCCGGAGCCGGTTCCTTGTCGGCCAGCCGCGGCCGGTCCTTGGACCGGAGCACGGCCTGTTCCACGATGGAGGCGCCGATGGGCCTGCGCTCGGCGTCGTAGCTGTCGAGCAGCCCCGGGCCCGCCTCGCCGCGCAGCACCATGGCCAGCTTCCAGGCCAGGTTGTGCGCGTCCTGGACCCCGGTGTTGGAGCCGAACGCCCCGCTGGGCGGCATGACATGGGCGGCGTCGCCGATCAAGAACACCCGGCCGCTGCGGTACGCCGAGGCCGAACGCCCCGCCGCTTCCCAGGGCTTGGCGCCGAGCACCTTCACCGCGAGCTCCGGCACCCCGGCCGCCGCCCGCACCAGCTCCTGGCAGCGCTCGTCGGTGAACGAGGCGGGGTCCTGGGCCGTCGGGTCGAAGGTGACGTGCAGCAGCCAGCGCCGGGCGTTGTCCAGGGGCATCAGCGCACCGCGCACGGTGTCGTTGAACGTGTACATCATGATGAAACGGCGCTCGCCCAACTCCTCGGCGAGATCGGCCTCGAAGTGCACGTTGAGGAAGTTGCCGGTGGTTCCCGGACCGTCGAAGCCGATGCCCAGCTGCGTGCGCAGCGCACTTGTGGGGCCGTCGGCGGCGACGAGGTAGTCGGCGTGCACGGTCCTGGTCTCGCCCGAGTCGCGGTCCCGGAGCACGGCGGTGATCCCACGCTCCTCGTCCTCCTGCTTGAAGGAGACGAGCTCGGTGCCGTAGAGGAAGTCGGCTCCGAGCTCCTGAGCGCGCTCGTGGATGACGGGTTCGAACTCGTCCTGGTGGCACAGGCACCAGCCGGTCGGAGACAGGCTGCTCAGGTCGGTCTTGACATCCATGAAGTACGCCTCGTGCAGCGCACCCATCTGGTGCCCGGTGAGGGACTGACCTGCGTACACGCCGCTGTTCTCGGCCAGGGCCCGCGCCGAGGCGGTCGCCCGGACGCGGGATTCGATTCCGGCGGATCGCATCAGCTCCATCGCGCGGGGGTTGATGCCCCTGGCCCGGGGGTGGGGCGACATGCCGCGGTGGCGCTCCACGACGAGGCTGGGCACCTCGTGCTGCGCCAGGAACAGGGCGACCGACAGGCCTGCCAGTCCTGCGCCTACCACCAACACGGGCGTGTGCTGTTGTTTGCTGGACACACCGATCCTTCCTCTGTACGGAGCTTGCCGCTCAGCGTGAGGGCCGCGGGTCGCAGCTCGATCGAGTCAGGCTGGAAGCCCGCGCGATGCTCGCTTTAGAGGTGCGGGCCGTGTGCGCGAAATGCTCCAGTGAGGCAACGACTGGCTGCACCGCAGCGGCCCCGTAGGCGCAGCGCAGCCGGCCGGCCAGGTCGTCGCCGCGCAGCGTGTACGCCTGGGGGCCCGCGCTCTCCAGCGCGACGGAGGCGACCGCGCCGCCCAGCCTGGCCGCGTCCACCGGGCCCAGGCCCCAGGCGATGGCGGCCAGGAACCCGGCCCGGAAGGCGTCCCCCGCACCGGTGGGCTCCGCCGCCTCGCGCGGCGGCACGGCCGCCACGTCCAGGGGCAGCCGGTTGGCGCAGACGATGCGCGAGCCCCGGGCGCCGTGCGTGGTGACCCACGTGCCCACCCGGCCCAGGACCTGCTGCTCGGTCCAGCCGCTGCGCTCCTGGATGAGCACGGATTCGTAGGCGTTGGTGAACAGCAACCGCGGCCCCGCCAGCAGGGCCCGCACCTGTGCGCGGCCGAGGTGGGCCAGCTGCCCCGAGGGGGCGGCGACGAAGGGGATGCCGAGCTCCACACACTGGCGGGTGTGGCAGACCATCGCCTCGGGGTCGTCGGGGGAGACCACGACCAGGTCCAGGGGGCCGGACTGCTCCAGCAGCTGCCGCAGGTCGATGGTCCGCCGGCCGGCAACGTCCGTCCCGGCCGCCCCGATCAGCAGCGGCGCCAGGCCGAGGGAGCCGAGCCCGAAGGCGAGGTTGCCCGCGGCCGAGCCGGGGTGGACCTTCGGCTCGTTCGTGCTGAAGGTGAGGGAGAGCTTGTCCAGGCACTCCGCGATGAACTGCTCTGCGAAGGTGCGGCCGCAGGACGTCATCTGGTCGCTGGCGATGGAGCCCGTCACTGCTATGCGCATGTCTACTCCCGTATCGGGTGGGGATCAGGCGAGGCCGGGCAGTTCACGGCCGGTGACAAGGTGATCGGGGTCACAGTGGGCCGGGCTGCTTAAGTCCTGCTCGACCATGCGTCCAGCGGGCCGCTCAGCTGGCGGGGGCCTTGTGCGCGGCGGTGCTCGGCTTCTCCTGCCGGCTCGCCCCGCCCGCCCCGCCCTGCTCGTGCCTGCGGCCCTTCTTGGGCAGGGCGAACGTCAGGAAGAACCCGAGGACGATGATCCCCACCTCGTACCACAGGACCTTCGCGGTGGCCTCGGCGAAGCCGTTCTTGCGTGCTTGGCCGGCAGCGTCGGCCAGTGCCTCGCCGACCGGCCCGCTCTGCGCCGGTGAGACGGTGCCGGGAGGGACGATCGCCCTGCAGGCGGCGGGCGCTTGCCTCTCGTCGGTGTTCTTGCCGTTCTCTTTGGCGCAGACGCTGAAGTTCGCCACGATCTGTTCCCGCCCGGGCGAGACGACGCCGACCTTGGCGAGCTGCGAGCGCAGCGCAGGCAGGGCGTCGTCGGTCGCGGGCCCCGACTGCCCGGCGAGCAGGTTGAAGAACAGCACACCGATCACCGCGACGCCGGCCGCGGCGCCCAGCTGGTTGGCGGTGCTCAGCAGCCCGGAGCCGGAACCGGCGTGTTCGACCGGGACGCCGCCGAGGACGATGTCGACCACCGGCGAGATGACGAAGCCCAGGCCCAGGCCGAGCACGGTCAGCGCGGGCGCGAGGTTCCAGCCGTCGAGGTCAGCGCCGTAGTGATGGACGGTCCAGATCAGGCCGGTCATGCCGGCCCCCATGACCACCATGCCGATGCTCAGCACCTTGCGCCCCATCCTCATCGCGAGCAGCGCGGAGAACGAGGACGTGATCATGGCGCCGAACGAGAACGGAAGGGTGGCCAGGCCCGCCGCGAGCGGCGAGAAGCCCAGGCCGGCCTGCAGATAGAGGGTGAAGGGGAAGAACAGCCCTGAGATGATCGCGAAGAAGCTCAGCATCACCAGGAGCCCGGCCACGAAGGACCGCTCCTTGAAGAGGCTGGGCTCCACGAGCGCCGAACCGTCCCGGGCCGCCTTCTTCCTCTCGTACAGGGCGAAGGCGACGAAGAGCGGCACCGAGCCGGCCATCGCGATGAACGTCCAGGCCGGCCAGCCGGCCTCCGCGCCCTGCACCAGCGGGTAGAGCAGCGCCAGGAGCGCCAGGGTGATCAGCGCGACGCCCACCAGGTCCAGACGCTGGGTGCGGGGCGACTTGGACTCGCGTACGTACGCGGCGACACCGATCAGCGCGACGATCCCGACCGGAATGTTCACCAGGAAGATCGGACGCCACGACCAGCCGAAGAGGTCCGCGTCGACCAGGATGCCGCCGAGCACCGGGCCGAGCATCGCCGCCACCCCCGACAGCGCCCCGAACAGGCCGAAGACGGCGGCCCGTTCCCTGGGCGGGAAGGCGACCTGGAAGATGGACAGGCCCTGGGTCATGACCACGGCGCCGCCGAGCCCCTGCAGCACCCGGGAGACGATGAGCATCTCGGTGCTCTGGGCCACGCCGCACAGGAGCGAGGCGAGGACGAAGAAGCCGATGCCCAGCGTGATCATCCGCTTGCGGCCCAGCATGTCGCCGATCCGGCCCACGGTGATCAGGCTGAGCGCGAAGGTGAGCGTGTACGAGGCGGCCACCCACTGCAGGGCCGCCTTGCTGGCATCGAGCTCGCTCTGCATGACCGGGAGGGCCACGTTCACGATCGTGGTGTCGATCAGGTCGAGGGCGATGGCCACCAGGATCACGGCGGCCGCCCGCCACCGGCGAGGATCGGGCTCTGGCGCCGCCTCCCCTGTCGCCGGTGTCCTGTCTGCTGCCTGCGTCACGGGATCTCCCTTGGGGGGCACGGATGGCGGTCTTCGCCCGGCTCTCAGCCGGGCGCGCACAGGTCCGCTTCTGGCCGGGAGCCTGGCCGCGTCCGATCGGGTTCCGCTCGAACCGCGGTTGATCACCCGGCCGCCGCACCCGGTGTGACGTTCTCGATCGGGACTTGAGCGCCGGCGCCGATGATGACCGCCGCGGCGACGGCACGGGCCGCCGCCCGGAGGGGAGCATGAGGGATGAGGCTGTATCTTCTGCGGCTGGGCACCATAGCCGGGCTCGAGGCACCGGTGCCGGGCTATCTGATCCGTACGGACGACGGCCACAACGTCCTGATCGACACGGGTGCTCCCGCCGATCCGTCGCCCCAGGCACGGATCCGGGTGGACCAGGGACAGGACGTGGTGGCGCAGCTCGCGGCGCTCGGGGTGCGCCCGGAGGAGATCGACACGGTGGTCTGCTCCCACCTGGACCCCGACCACAGCGGCTACCACGCGGCCTTCCCCGGCGCCGAGTTCGTGATCCAGCGCGCCCACTACGAGCTGGCGCTCGCCGGCACGGTGCCGCGGCTCGAAGCGGCCAGGAAGCTGTGGGACGTCCCCGGGCTCGCCTACCGGGTGGTCGACGGCGACACCGAACTGCTGCCCGGCGTCGAACTGGTGGAATCCAGCGGGCACATCGGCGGGCACCAGTCCGTGCTGGTACGGCTGGCGAACTCCGGCCCGGTGCTGCTGGCGGTCGACGCCATCCCGATGGCCGCCGCACTCGACCCCGACGAGCGGCCGGTCTTCCCGTTCGACCTCGACGAGAAGGACGTACGGGAGAGCACCCGCAAGCTGGTCGCACTGGCCGGCAACGAGGGCGCCCTCATCGTCCATGGGCACGACGGCAAGCAGTGGGCCGACCTGCGGGTGGCCCCCGCGTACTACGACTGACAACGGGAAGGGACCGGCATCATGAGCAGCGAGCGCATCCGCGTGGTCATCTACCTCCGTGCGCCCGAGGGGGGTGCGGAGCAGCTGGAGAAGGCCTACCGCGAGATCAGCTGGGTACGCGGCGACGCACAGGGATCCGCCATCAAAGGGCTGATCCGCAGCGAGCTGCTGAGAGACGTGGACCGCGAGGGGGAGTACGTCCTGCACGGCGAGTGGGAGAACCTGGAGGCCTACCGCACCTGGCAGTTCGGCCCCGACCACGCGGGCAACCCCTCGGCGCTGCGGGACTACCAGGACCGGTCCAGGGGCCGGCACTATGCCGTGTACGGCATCGGGTCCCAGGACTGAGCCCGCCCCCCTGCCGTCGCAGGCGACAGCCGGGCGCCGCCGGACCCGGTGCCGTACACGGCATAGTGCCGGCCCCTGGACCGGTCCTGGTAGTCCCGCAGCGCCGAGGGGTTGCCCGCGTGGTCGGGGC
>NZ_JBFALJ010000027.1:0-141679 GCF_040660195.1 Streptomyces sp. NPDC050147
TAGGGAATAGGAGTTTGTTTTTGTTGTTAGTTTGTTATTTGTTGTGCTCTTCGTTTCGCGGGGGCCTGCTGTGCCTTTGCCTGCGACCTGTCACCCACCTGGCCCGCCGCTTCGCGGCGGATCTCTCCCACCCACCCACCCGATCACCCGGCGGTGCGTCAGCCGGGTGGGCGGGCGGGGAGATTCGGCGCGCAGCGCCGGGCCGGGGGCAGCCCACCACCCGCCGCAGGCAATCAACGAGCTGACTCACCACGATCACGAGCACACTGCGGGGCAATCGGGCGGGTGGGCGGGAAAGATCCGGCGCGCAGCGCCGGGACAGCAGCAACCCACCACCCGCCTGCAGGCAACCAACGAGCTGACCCACCACGGTCACGAGGACGCTGCGGGGCAATCGGGTGGGTGGGCGGGAAAGATCCGGCGCGCAGCGCCGGGAGAGCCCGCCGCAGGCGCCCCGACCGGCGGAGCTACAGTTCGGCCGTGCCGATCAAGGCGTTGCGAGTGACCAACGCGGCGAGCTCCGCTTCCGAAAGGGCCTCCGTGGCCGCAGGCCGGCGGGGCAACACCATGTACCGGGTCTCCGCGCTGGAGTCCCAGACCGTGATCTCCGTGCCGGAGGCAACCACGTACCCGAACTCCGCAAGCACCGCCCTCGGTTCACGCACCACCCGGGACCTGTACGCCTCGCTCTTGTACCAGCTCGGCGACGGCCCCAGCAGCCGCACCGGGTAGCAGGAGCACAGCGT
The DNA here is from genome assembly GCF_040660195.1 of Streptomyces sp. NPDC050147. Classification (NCBI taxonomy): domain Bacteria; kingdom Bacillati; phylum Actinomycetota; class Actinomycetes; order Kitasatosporales; family Streptomycetaceae; genus Streptomyces; species Streptomyces sp. NPDC050147. The sequence goes on from NZ_JBFALJ010000027.1 coordinate 747, forward strand.
GCAGACGACGACGTTGTGCGTGTGGGCGGTGTTCTCCACCACCCGCAGGCGCTGCGGCTGGACGCCGCCCGCCGCGTACCCGAGCTCCGCCACCGCCGACGTACCGTCCGCGAGCAGTCGTTCCCTGAACGCCGGGTCCGTCCACGCCCGTGCCACCACCCGCGCCCCGTTCAGCGGAGACGACCCCGCGAGGAACGCGTCCAGGGCCTCGTCCAGGACCGCCCCGGCGACAATCCCCCGCTTCTCCAACAGGCTTTCCACATGGCGCACTTGGCGGGAGATCGCCGCATCCGGGTGTGCACCCGACGTACCCGATGTCCCCGCCATCACTCACCCTCCGGTTCCGGTTCCGGCTCCAAGTAGCTCTCCCAGAGGTCCAGCACCACCCCGTGCTCCCCCTCGCCCCACAACTCCCGCGCAGCGAACCGCACCGCGTACACCTGCTCCACCGGCGCGTCCCCGCGCCCCTGCGCGCTGACGTCCGCGAGGGGGTGCCTGCCCTCGGGTTCGATCACCACGCCCCGCTTGCCCCGGGCGTAGCGCGGCAGGCGGGTGTGATGGGGCGGGTCGTGGCGGACGGTGCGGATGTGGGCGCCCGGCACGAAACGGTCACCCATGCGACTCACCGTCCAGCTCAGCCGACGTCACCACGCCCTTGCGCACCAAGAGCGCACGGATCGCGTGGAACCACCGCTCGTAGTACGACGCCGCCAGGTACTCACCCGGCGGCATCGTCTCCACGGCGTCCCTGAACTCGTCCAGGTTGTACACGCCTTCACGCACCAGCGCGCTGTTGAGCGCGAACACCCGCGCTTCCCAGTCCGCGTGGAAGGGCTCCGTGTCGTCGGTGGTGTCGATGGGCCCGAAGCCCGTCATCCCGCCGACGTCATTGATCCTGGCCATGCCCGCACCCTAATGCGGAATACCCCCGGCAGCCCCTACAGATCGCCCCGCTCTACAGATTGCCCCGCTTCTCCTGCTCCCGCTCGATCGCCTCGAACAGCGCCTTGAAGTTGCCCTTCCCGAAGCCCATCGAGCCGTGCCGTTCGATCATCTCGAAGAAGACCGTCGGGCGGTCCTGGACCGGCTTGGTGAAGATCTGGAGCAGGTAGCCGTCCTCGTCGCGGTCGACCAGGATCTTCAGCTCGCGCAGGGTCTCCACCGGGACCCGCGTCTCGCCCGCCCACTCCCCCAGCGTGTCGTAGTACGAGTCGGGTGTGTCCAGGAACTGGACCCCGGCCGCGCGCATGGTGCGTACGGACTCCACGATGTCGTTCGTGGCGAGCGCGATGTGCTGGACGCCCGCGCCGCCGTAGAACTCCAGGTACTCGTCGATCTGGGACTTCTTCTTGGCGATGGCCGGCTCGTTGATGGGGAACTTCACCTTGAGGGTGCCGTCCGCGACCACCTTCGACATCAGCGCGCTGTACTCCGTCGCGATGTCGTCGCCCACGAACTCCTTCATGTTCGTGAAGCCCATGACCTTGTTGTAGAAGGCGACCCACTCGTTCATCTTGCCGAGCTCGACGTTGCCGACACAGTGGTCGATCGCCTGGAAGGTGCGCTTGGCGGGCGGCTCGACCATCGGCGACGCGGCCTTGAAGCCGGGCAGGTAGGGGCCGTCGTAGCCGCTGCGGTCGACGAGCGTGTGGCGGGTCTTGCCGTACGTCGCGATGGCGGCGAGGACGACCGTGCCGTTCTCGTCCTTGACCTCGTAGGGCTCGGTGAGGCCGCGGGCGCCGTGCTCGACGGCGTACGCGTACGCGGCGCGCGCGTCCGGCACCTCGATGGCGAGGTCGACGACGCCGTCGCCGTGCTCGGCGACGTGGCCCTCGATGAAGTTGCCCCAGTCCGTGGAGGCCTTGATGACGGAGGTGAGCACGAAGCGGGCGGCGCCGTTCGTGAGGACGTACGAGGCGGTCTCGCGGCTGCCGGTCTCCGGTCCCGCGTACGCCACGAGTTTCATGCCGAAGGCCGTGGAGTAGTAGTGGGCCGCCTGCTTGGCGTTGCCCACGGCGAAGACGACCGCGTCCATTCCCTTGACCGGGAAGGGATCGGCCTCGCGCGCGGTGTGGGGGGTGCCAGAGATGGCCGACGTGTGCTGGGTGTTCGCGGTAGCTGCCATGTCCGCAGGCTCCCGCCGTATCGCAGAATGCGCAATAGTTTGCAAATTCAGTGGGCAATCTGTATGGACAGAGGCCAGGATTAGCGGGCTATCTGTACATGATGACCACCCGGAAGCGGAGATGAGCGCACCATGACGATCGATCATCTGGACGGCAGGCTCATCGTGCTGCTCGCCCGCGAGCCCCGCATCGGCGTCCTGGAGGCGTCCCGCAGGCTCGGTGTCGCGCGCGGGACCGTGCAGGCCCGGATGGACCGCCTTCAGTCGAACGGAGTCATCCGGGGTTTCGGTCCGGAGGTCGACCCCGCGGCGCTCGGCTACCCCGTCACCGCCTTCGCCACCCTGGAGATCAAGCAGGGCCAGGGCGCCGACGTACGGGCGCATCTGGCGACCGTCGCCGAGGTGCTCGAACTGCACACCATCACCGGTCACGGCGACATGCTCTGCCGTCTGGTGGCCCGCTCGAACGCGGATCTCCAACGTGTGATCGACCGGGTGGTGGGTTTTGATGGCATCGTCCGGGCCTCCACGGCGATCGTCATGGAGAACCCTGTTCCGCTGCGGATCATCCCGTTGGTCGAACAGGCGTCAGAGGACACCTGACGCGGGTAGAGGGAAGAGCGACGCAGTACGGCCACACGCAGCACCACGCACGCGGGCGACGGGAGACTCCCGGCGCCGTCTGAACCGCGCCTGGGCAGGTGAGCAGTTCAGTGAACTTCTGGGACTACCTCGGCAACCGCCACCAGCAGTTGCTGACGGACGCGTACCAGCACGCCAGCGCAGTCTTCCAGTGCATGGTCGTGGCGACCGTCATCGGAGTGCTGATCGGCGTCATCACGTACCGCAGCGAGTGGGCGGGCAATCTGGCCACGACCGCCACGTCCACCATCCTGACCATCCCCTCGCTCGCCATGATCGGTCTGCTGATCCCCGTCGTCGGCCTCGGTGTCGCCCCGACGGTCATCGCGCTGACCCTCTACGGTCTGCTCCCCATCGTGCGCAACGCCATCGTCGGCCTGCGCGGCGTCGACCCCTCACTGGTCGACGCGGCGAAGGGCATCGGGATGTCGCGGGTCGCGCGCCTCGTCAGGGTGGAGCTGCCGCTCGCCTGGCCGCCGATCCTGACCGGTATCCGCGTCTCCACGCAGATGCTGATGGGCATCGCGGCCATCGCCGCGTACGCGTCGGGCCCCGGCCTCGGCAACGAGATCTTCCGCGGCATCGGCTCCCTCGGCAGCAAGAACGCGCTCAACCAAGTGCTCGCGGGCACGCTCGGGATCATCGTCCTGGCCCTGCTCTTCGACGCCGCCTACATCCTGATCGGCCGCCTGACCATCTCGAGGGGTATCCGTGTCTGAGCCCGTGTCCGAGTCCGTGTCCGAGACCACCGCGACTTCCACCGACGGGGCGACGGCCGAGGGCGCGGCGGCCCCGAACGCCACCACGGGCGCGACGATCGAGCTGGAGAACCTCACCAAGCGTTACGCGGGCAGCGGTGACCCCGCGGTGGACAGCGTCAACATGGAGATCAAGGCGGGCGAGATCGTCATCCTGGTCGGCCCTTCGGGCTGCGGCAAGTCGACCACGCTGAAGATGATCAACCGGCTCATCGAACCGACCAGCGGCCGTATCCGCATCGGCGGCGAGGACGTCACCGACATGGACCCGGTGAAGCTGCGCCGGAAGATCGGCTACGCGATCCAGTCCTCCGGGCTCTTCCCGCACATGACCGTCGCGCAGAACATCGCCGTCGTGCCGAAGATGATCGGCTGGGGGAAGTCGAGGATCAAGTCCCGGGTCGAGGAGATGCTCGATCTCGTCGGGCTCGACCCGGCCGAGTTCCACGGCCGCTATCCGCGCCAGCTCTCCGGCGGCCAGCAGCAACGTGTGGGCGTGGCGCGGGCGTTGGCGGCCGACCCGCCGGTCCTCCTGATGGACGAGCCGTTCGGCGCCGTCGACCCGATCACCCGCGACCACCTCCAGGACGAGCTGATCCGGCTCCAGCACGAGCTGCACAAGACGATCGTCTTCGTCACGCACGACTTCGACGAGGCCATCAAGATCGGCGACCGCATCGCGGTCCTGCGGGAACGCTCGCACATCGCGCAGTTCGACACCCCGGAAGCCATCCTCACCAACCCCGCCGACGACTTCGTCTCCGGTTTCGTGGGCGCGGGCGCGGCCCTGAAGCGGCTCAACCTCACCCGCGTACGCGACGTGGAGATCGCCGACTTCGCGACGGTGACCGTCGACGACCCGCTCCAGGACATCTTCGACAAGCTGCGGGCCAGCGGCACGAACGAACTCCTGCTCCTCGACAAACGCCGCCGCCCCTACAAGTGGCTGCGGCGCGGCGACCTGATGCGCGCCAGAGGGTCGCTGGCCCGTGCGGGCACCCTCGTCCACGACACGGTCACCCGTGACGCGACCCTGCGCGACGCGCTCGAAGCGGTGCTCACGGACAACGCGGGGCGGGTCGCGGTCACCGGGCGGCGCGGCGAGTACACCGGTGTGGTGGACATGGAGACGCTGATGAACTCCGTCCACGAAATGCTGGAGGCGGACCGTCTGGACGCGTTGGAGCATCAGCACGAACTGGAGGAGCAGCGGGCCGAGTTGATCCACCACGAGCAGGAAGGCCCCGGAGGGGAGGCGAAGGCGTGAAAGGCATCCCCGGGAGCAACCCCCGGATCCCCGACCACACACCGGCCCCCGACGGCGGCCCCGGCCCACGGCCCGCCGGCGAGCACGAGGTCAAGGGCCATCCGTACCGCGACACGGGCGAGGGAGAGCCGGAGCCGCCGCCCTCGGCGGTGGTCACGAGCGGCCCACGGCGGATCGGCTGGCAGAAACTCACCGTCCTGCCCGCGTTCCTCGTCCTCGTCCTGCTGCTCACCTGGTGGTGGTTCGAGCAGGCCGACCTGGACTCGATCTCGCGGAACGCCCTGGCGGACGGCAACGTATGGCTCAGGCTCCGCCAGCACATCCAACTGACGGTGATCTCCACCTTCTTCGTACTGATCATCGCGATCCCGCTGGGCATCGCACTGACCCGCAAGAAGCTCCGCAAGGCGGCGCCAGGCGCGATGGCGCTGGCCAACATCGGCCAGGCGACGCCGGCGATCGGTCTCCTCGCCCTCCTGGTGATCTGGATCGGCATCGGCGAGAAGGCGGCCCTGATCGGCATCATCATCTACGCCGTCCTGCCGGTCCTCTCCAACACGATCGCGGGCCTGAACGCCAATGACCCGACGCTCCTGGAGGCGGCGCGCGGCATCGGCATGTCGGCGTGGGGAGTCCTCGGCAAGGTCGAGCTGCCGCTGGCCGTGCCGCTGATCCTGGCGGGTGTGCGCACCGCGCTCGTCCTGAACGTCGGCACGGCGACGCTCGCCACCTTCGGCGGTGGCGGCGGGCTCGGCGACCTCATCACCACCGGGATCACCAACCAGCGGATGCCGGTGCTCATGCTCGGCTCGATCCTGACGATCGCGCTCGCGCTCCTGGTGGACTGGCTGGCCTCGCTGGCCGAACTGGGCTTGCGTCCGCGAGGGCTGGAGGCCGGGTCATGAGGGCCACGTTGCGTACGGCGGCGGTCGGAGCGGTGGGCGCGGCTCTACTCGTGAGCTGTGGTCTCACCAGCGGCAGCCCGATGGTGGACGACGTGAAGCCGGGCACGATCGGCAAGGGGCTCCCCCTGAAGGGCGTCGACCTCACCGTCACGTCGAAGGAGTTCACCGAGCAGCTGGTCCTGGGCGCGATCATGGGCATCGCCTTCGAGGCGGCCGGCGCGGACGTCCTGGACCGGACGGGCATCCAGGGTTCGATCGGCGCGCGCGAGGCCATCAAGAGCGGTGACGCGGACGCCATGTACGAGTACACGGGCACCGCCTGGATCACGTACCTCGGCAACTCCGAACCCATCGACGACCCGCGCAAGCAGTGGGAGGCGGTGCGCAAGGCGGACGCGGGCAACGGCATCACCTGGCTGCCGCCCGCCGAGCTCAACAACACCTACGCCCTGGCCATCAACCGGAAGAACGAGGCCAAGTACAAGCCGAAGACGCTCTCGGACGTGGCGGCCCTCTCGAAGTCGGACCCGGGCGCGGTCACGCTGTGCGTGGAGAGCGAGTTCTCCTCGCGCGAGGACGGTCTGCCGGGCATGCAGAAGGAGTACGGGATGAAGATCCCCAACTCCAACGTCACCAAGATGGACACCGGAATCATCTACACCCAGGTCTCCAAGGGGTCGTGCGTGTTCGGCGAGGTCTTCACCACCGACGGCCGCATCAAGGCGATGGGCCTGTCGGTGATGGAGGACGACAAGCACTTCTTCCCCAACTACAACGTCGCCCCGGAGATCAACAGCAAGTCGCTCAAGGAGAACCCGAGGATGGCGGAGGTCCTGGACCCCATCACGAGGAAGCTGAACAACACGGTGGCCCAGGAGCTGAACTCCAGGGTGGACGTGGAGGGCCAGGATCCGCATGCGGTGGCGCTGGACTGGTTGGTGGAGGAGGGGTTCGTGAAGGAGTAGGTCGCCCTGCCCGTCCGGATTCGAACCCGGGCCTGAACCGGACGGGTCAAGTCCACGCATCTCCGTTTCACACTGGCACATCTTGATGCAGTGGCCTTACGCTGAGATGCATGAGAACCACTGTCGACCTCCCTGAGGACCTGCTCCAGGAAGCCAAGCTGCGGGCCACACGCAGACGCGTCACGGTCAGCTCGGTGATAGAGGACGCGATGCGGGCATCGTTCGCGCGGGATGCGACGGTGGCCACCAATATCGTCCGGCTCACCACCGACCCCGGTGGCAGCGGCACACGGCCCGGCGTCAATCTCGACGACAACGCCTCCGCCCGCGACATCATGGATGGCCTCGAATGATCCTCTGCGATGTCAACGTCCTCGTGTACGCCTTCCGCGAAGATGCCAAGGACCACGAGCTCTACCACTCGTGGCTTCTTGAGCAACTGCGCGGCGACGAGCCGGTGGCATACCACGGCGTGATCGACAGCGGATTCCTCCGCATCGTGACCCACCAGCGGATCTACCAGCCGCCCACCGAGCCGGACACTGCGTTCACGTTCCTCCAGGACTTCCGTGACGCCCCCGTCGCGACGCAACTATCGGAGGGACCTCGACACTGGGCGATCTTCGAGCGCCTGTGCCGCGGTGCCGGCGCCCGGGGCAACCTCGTACCGGACGCCTACATCGCCGCGCTCGCCATCGAGTCCGGGGCCACGCTCTACTCCGCCGATCGGGGCTTCGCACGCTTCCCCGGATTGCGATGGCGCCACCCCCTGGGTGACTAGCCCCCGTCCCGCACTCAACTAGGCTGGACCCTGGTCGAGTTCGGCCTGCGGCTGGTCAGCAGCTCGGAACCTTCCCGCCCCGGTCCAGGGAACGCAGCGCGTCAACCGTGCCCTTCAGTGTCGTGACCGGGATCAGCTGAAGCCCCTTCGGCTTCTCCGCCTCCGCGTCCCCGCACTCCGCCTTCGGGACCAGGAAGACGCTCGCGCCGTCACGCTTGGCGGCCTGCGTCTTCAGCGCCACACCGCCGACCGGACCGACCTCCCCGTCGGCGGAGATCGTGCCGGTACCCGCGATCTTCCGGCCGCCCGTGAGGTCCCCGCCGCTGCCGTTGCCGTCGATCAGGTCGATGATGCCGAGCGAGAGGAAGAGGCCCGCGCTGGGGCCCCCGATCTTGCCGAGGTCGACCTTCACCTTCACCTTGTCCGTGCCGTCGACGCCGTTCGCGTCGAGGTAGGACAGCGCGGCCCGCGCGGCCGTGTCCTGTGACTTCTTCATGTCGCCGAGGTTGTGCTTCTCGACTTCCTTGACGTTGTCGCCGGTGGGGTAGACCGAGTCCTTGGGCATCACGGCACGGTCCGTACGGAACCAGCCGTCCACCACGTCGCTCAGGCTCACGTCCATGTCGGGGCCGGTGGCCACGATCGTCGTCATCCGCAGCTGCCCCCGCGTCTCGCGGGTGGGCGCACCGGTGATCGTGATGACCGGCTTGCCCTCGCTCTCGCCGAGTACGTTCGCCGTCGACCCCGGCTGGGCCACGGCGAACGGCAACGGCGCGAGTCCGGCGACGGCGAGCAGGGCGACCACGGGGGCGGCACAGACGGCGAGGGCCTTGGGGCGCGTGAGGCTGGAGAGGGAGAACACGGGATCAATCTAACGTGAGCGGTTCGGTGACCGGATCAGCAGACAGGGCTCAACGCAGGGCGTCGGCCACTTCGCGCGCGGCGTCCACCACCCGTGGCCCCACCCGCTCCGGTACGGAGTCCGACAGCATCACGACCCCCACGCTCCCCTCTATGCCGGTGACCCCCACCAGCGGGGCCGCGGCCCCGCTCGCGCCGGCCTCCAGCTCGCCGTGCGTCAGCGCGTAGCCGGGGTCGGTGGCGAGGCCCTGCCGGGCGGCGAGGATCGCCCGGCCCGCGGCGCCCCGGTCCAGGGGGTGCCGGAAGCCGGTGCGGTAGGCCACGTGGTAATCCGTCCAGGTCGGCTCTACGACGGCGACCGCGAGGGCCTCCGTGCCGTCGACCAGCGTCAGGTGCGCCGTCGCCCCTATGTCCTCGGCGAGGGAGCGAAGAGCGGGCAGCGCGGCCTCGCGCACCAGCGGATGCACCTGGCGGCCCAGGCGCAGCACCCCGAGGCCGACCCTGGCCCGGCCGCCCAGGTCACGACGGACCAGGGCATGCAGCTCCAGGGTGGCGAGGAGGCGGTACACCACGGTGCGGTTCACGCCGAGCTTGTTCGACAGCTCGGTGACGGTGAGCCCGTGGTCGGTGTCGGCCAACAGCTTGAGGACACGCAGTCCTCGGTCGAGCGTCTGGGAAGTCTCCGCGGTCACGACGCCCACTCCTTAGGTGAGGGTCGACGGCCCCTTTACGCGGCGGTTGCGTCGCCGGTCCCGTGGGCGACGCGCGTCAGAGGCCGCCGGTCGGAACTCCGGCTGCGCTCCGCGGCGGCGCTGCCACGGGGCGTGTACGTTGCGGGGACATTAGCGAGGCCGTCCCGCTCAGCGGAAGACTCCGTCCAGAATCCGGGCATGAGACGGGTTGTTAGGGGCGCAATGCCCTATACGCGGGGCGCGCGGCCAGGGGTGCGCACGACTCCCGCACAAGGAATCCGCACTTGGAACGCGCCCTTCCTCCCCGCACCGGAGAGAACCCGCCCTACTTCATGCGGGTGGCCCACTCGCCGACCTTCGCGATCCGCTGCCGCAGCTGCCCGGCGGTGGCCTCCGCGCTCGGCGGACCCCCGCACGTACGCCGCAGCTCGGTGTGGATCACGCCGTGCGGCTTCCCGCTCTGGTGGACGTACGCGCCGACCATCGTGTTGAGCTGCTTCCTCAGCTCCAGCATCTCCTTGTGGGAGACCACGGGCCGCCGCTCGGCGGGGAGCTCGAGAAGATCCGCCTCCTCGTCGGGCCGCTTCTTGCTGTGCGCGATCTGCCGGGCCTGCCGCTTCTGGAGCAGCATCTGCACCTGGTCGGGTTCGAGGAGCCCGGGGATGCCCAGGTAGTCCTGCTCCTCCTCGCTCCCCGGGTGGGCCTGCATGCCGAACTCGGCGCCGTCGAAGAGCACCCGGTCGAACACGGCATCGGATTCGAGCGCCTCGAAGGAGAACTGCTCCTGCTCGCCGGTGTCCTCGTCCTGCTCCTTGTTCGCCTCGTCCATCTCCTGCTCGGACTCGGCGTACGGGTCCTCTTCCCCGTCCTTCTTCGGCTTGTCGAGGACGTGGTCGCGCTCGACCTCCATCTCGTTGGCATGGCCGAGGAGGTCGGGGACGGTGGGGAGGAAGACGGACGCGGTCTCGCCGCGCCGCCGGGAACGCACGAAGCGTCCGACGGCCTGGGCGAAGAAGAGCGGCGTGGAAATGGTGGTCGCGTACACACCCACCGCGAGGCGCGGCACGTCGACGCCCTCGGACACCATGCGGACCGCCACCATCCACCGGTCGGTACTCGCGGAGAAGTCGTCGATCCGCTTGGAGGCGCCCGTGTCGTCGGAGAGGACGACGGTGGCCTTGGTCCCGGTGATCTCGCGGATCAGCTTGGCGTACGAGCGCGCGGAGTCCTGATCCGATGCGATCACGAGCCCGCCCGCGTCCGGGATAGCCTTCCTGACCTCGGTGAGCCGCTGGTCGGCGGCCTTCAGCACGTTCGGCATCCACTCACCGCGCGCGTCGAGAGCGGTGCGCCACGCCTGCGAGATCGCGTCCTTCGTCATCGGCTCACCGAGCCGCGCGGCGATCTCGTCACCGGCTTTCGTACGCCAGCGCATGTTGCCGGAGTAGGAAAGAAAGATGACGGGCCGCACGACGCCGTCGCTGAGCGCGCTGCCGTACCCGTACGTGTAATCGGCGGCGGACCGCCGGATGCCGTCGTTGCCCTCCTCGTACGCGACGAAGGGGATCGGGTTGGTGTCGGAGCGGAAGGGCGTGCCGGTGAGGGCGAGGCGCCGGGTGGCGGGCTCGAAGGCTTCGAGGCAGGCCTCGCCCCACGACTTCGAGTCACCGGCGTGGTGGATCTCGTCGAGGATCACGAGGGTCTTGCGCTGCTCGACGCGGTTGCGGTGCAGCATGGGCCGCACGCCGACACCCGCGTACGTGATGGCGACACCCTGGTACTCCTTGCTGAGCGGCCCGGCGCTGTACTCGGGATCGAGCTTGATCCCTACCTTGGCCGCGGCCTCCGCCCACTGCTTCTTCAGGTGCTCGGTCGGCGCGACCACCGTCACCTGCTGCACGACATGGTGGTGCAGCAGCCAGGACGCGAGCGTCAGCGCGAACGTCGTCTTGCCGGCGCCGGGTGTCGCGACGGCGAGAAAGTCACGCGGCTGCTCCTGGAGGTACCGCTCCATCGCCCCCTGCTGCCAGGCACGCAGCTTGTTGGCGGTGCCCCAGGGGGCGCGGCCGGGGAAGGCGGGAGAGAGGTGGTGGGAGGCGGAGGACGCTGAGGCGGCGGTGGTAGTCACGGTCTCCGTGGTCTTGGGTCGGGCGGCTCGGCTACGTATGACAACCGGGCCACCCTACCGGTGAAGGTTGACGCGCTGCGGAGTCCGGCACGGCCCTGGGGGCGGGTGCGACCTGTCTCACACCGGCGGCTCGGCCAGCCCCCGCAGCGCCTCGGAAATCGCCTTCACGTCCTCCAGTTCACCCTTTTCCACGGCGATGACCAGGCGTTCGGCCACGTCGATGTCGGTGCTACCGCTCAGAGTGATCGCTCCCGCACCCGCGCCGCCACCCACGCCCCCACCAGCGCCACCGCCGCCATCGGCAGGAATACGGCGACGAAGGCCCCGGGGTGCGAGCCGCCCACCCCGGTGGAGCCGTGCGAGTCCACCATGCCGCCGCCCAGCGCCGCGAAGGCGGCGCCCCCGGCGGCGAGCAGCAGGGCGTTGGAGAGGCCGTCGGAGATCTGGAGGGCGGCGGAGTTGGCGCCCGCGTCCTTCGGGGGCGAGAGGCGCAGCAGCAGGACGCTGGTGGACCCGATGACGGTGCCCATGCCGAGGCAACCGAAGGCCCAGGCCACCGCCACGATCCACACAGGCACGGCGTCGATGAGGACGGTGGGCGCGGTGGCGATGGCGGCGGCGACCAGGATCATCCCGACGACCATGAGCCGCGTCCGGTGCGGCTCCATGGCAGGCCGCGACTGTACGAACGACCCGAACGCCCAGGTCGCACCGCCCACGGCGAGCGAGAGTCCCGCCATGGTCGGCGAGAGCCCGCGCTGGGTGACCAGCATCAGCGGCACGAAGGACTCGGCAGCGATGAAGGACCCGGCGGCGATACCTCGCAGCAGCACGACGGAGGGCAGCCCCCGGACGGCCCGGTACGTACCGCGCGGCAGAAGCCCAAGGACGGCGGGCACGAGCACGGCGGCGCCGACGGCCGCCGGGAGCAGCGAAAGCCACCGCAGATCCTGACCCGCGTACTGGAGGAGCCCCGCCCCCAGCGAGATCCCGAGCGCGAGCCGGACGCGGCGGCGGTCGAAGGCTTCGACGGGCGCGGAGGGGTCGACGGGCCCCGAGGCGGTGCGGCGGATGGCGGGCAGCGCGAGGGCGAGCGGCGCGACGACGAGGACGGGAATCCCGACGAAGACCCAGCGCCACCCAAGGTGCTCGGTGACGGTCCCGGAGACCAGAGGCCCCACCACGGAAGGCACGACCCAGCTGGCCGCGAACGCCGCCAGGATGGACGGACGCAGACGCTCCGGATAGGCCCGGCTGACGACGACGTACAGCGCGACGATGACGAGCCCGCCGCCGAGCCCCTGGACGGCCCGCCCGAGGATGAACATCCACATGGCCCCGGCGGTCCCGGAGAGCAGCAGCCCGGCCGCGAAGGCGCCGATCCCTGTGGCGAGCGGCCCGAGCGGCCCGCGCCGGTCGGCCCACTGCCCGGAGAGCACCATGCCGAAGAGGCTGGTGGTGAAGTACGCGGAGAAGCCGAAGCCGTAGAGGGAAACGCCGTCCAGCTCCCGGGCGGCCACCGGCATCGCGGTCCCGACGGCGGTCGCCTCGAAGGCGATGAGCAGGACCACGGAGATGATGCCGAGGCTGAGCGCACGGTAGGGCGCACGGAGCACTCCGCCCTTGAGCTCGGACGGCGGGGCTATTGGGGCGGCGGCGACGCCGGTGTCGCGGGGGTCCAGGGCGCTCATGCGGTCAGCGTAAGGGGCATGGCTACTGGTGACCCCTGTCCGGGGTCTGGGGGCTTCTGGTCCCTTGGTCTTACGTCTCGCCCGGACTTACGTCTCGGGCTCGGCTCGCTCCGGGTCAGCTCCCGGATGCGTACGTGACGAAGTCGCGCCATCCGATTGGGGTGATGGCGAGGTGGTGCCCGGAGGAGTTCTTGAAGTCGCGGATGTGGACGGTGGCGGGGGCGATGGGGGTGGTGGCGATCTCGACACAATCGTTGGGGTCACTGCTGCTTCTCGGACCATCCCTCCTCGTCACCGGACCATCGCTCGCCGTCGCCCGACGGCCTTTCGGCATCGATGAGCCCCCATTGCAGAAAAGTCCCACTTGCTTCGGCAGTGAGCTGGGGTTTTGCGGGAGGAAGTGGGACTTTCTTGCATTAGAGCCTCATGCGGTCCAGCCAGGCCCCATCCGCGAAGCCCAGGCCACCCCGCAAAGCCCGCTCCCCGCACGCGCCCCCGCACGCACGCACCCGCCCATCCCTGTTGCTGCTGTCTTTTGGCCTTATGCCACCCCTAGCGGGTGTTGCCGCTGAGGGGGGGGAGCGGTACAGGCGTTGGTGTATGTGCTTGTTGCGGAAAAGGGATTGCCAAATCTGGGCCCGTACGTAGATCAGCCGACGAAAGTCAGCCCCCACCGGAGCCGCGCGCACCCACATGGGATGGAGGCTCGCTCAGCCACCCACCCACAGCAACCACGCCAATCAGTAGGTGAATACGCCCGCCTCGCCCCCGGTTCATGAACGCCGCATGGCAGTCCCGTTGCAGCGGCCGGAGATCCCTTGAGCGAACCCGTCGGCCACGGCTACGTTCAAGGAGTCAGGTCATCAACACCTGGCCGTGTGCCCGAGTGGCTTAGGGGCTGGACTGCAAATCCAGTAACGCGGGTTCGATTCCCGCCACGGCCTCCGAGTATCGGCACGAAAGAAGGCGGCCCTCCCAGGGCCGCCTTCTTTCGTCATGCACTCTCATGCACGCGTCCCCGAACCCGCACCCGAACCCGAACCCGCACCCGCCCCCGCAAGAAACCCCCACCACCAAGAAACCCCCACCACCAAGGAACGCAGCCCAACGCCGGGCAACCTACCGGTCCCGGACCCGCGCCTCATCGAGCCCCGCGAGAATCGCGTCCACCGTCTCCTCGACCGTCAGGTCGGAGCTGTCGAGCCAGAGCCCGATCCTCGGGGTCGTGGTCCGCAGCCCTGTGTCGAGGTCCTCCACCGTCCATGCCCCGTAGCCGGTCTTTCCGCGCCCCGCCTCCCGTGCCGCGACCGCCTCCGGCCTCGGGGCGAGCACGACCACGTGTACCGGGCGCGTACGCAGCAGTTCCACGTACGTCTTCAACTCCTCGCCCAGGATGACGTCCTGGACCACCGCCACGAAGCCCGCAGCCGCGTACGCGTCGGCCGTGGACGCCGACAGGCCGTACCGCAGCCGGAGTTGGGCCTCCGCCTCGTCCGACGCGCCCGGCTCGTACTCCAGACCGCCCGAGACGATCATCCGGCGGAAGACATCGCCCCGCACGTGCGCCGCACGCGGCAGCCGTTCGGCGAGGGCCTGCGCCACCGTGGACTTGCCCGAGGCCATGATGCCGGTGATGACGATGACGCCATCGGGATCAGAGGTAGTCATGGCACCCATCGTGCCAAGGGAGCCGGTCCTCACGCCTCCGGATTACTGCGCCACCGCCGCCTGCGGGCGGATCGGCAACCTGTTCACCGGCCGCCCCGTCGCCGCGCGCACCGCCGACGCCACCGCTGCCGGAGTCGTCACCACCGGCACCGCGCTCGCGGCCTTCGCGCCGAAGGGGGCGACCACGTCGCGCTCCTCCACCAGCTTCACGATGCGGATGTCCGGGGTGTCCAGGGCCGTCGGCAGGGCGTAGCCCGTCAGGTCCGGGTGGCGGACCAGGCCGCGCGGCGTACGGAGGTTCTCCGTCAGCGCGGCGCCGACCCCCTGCGTGACGCCCGCCTCGATACGTACCTTCAGCTGGGTCGGGTTCAGGATGCGGCCCACGTCCTGGGCCACCGCCAGCTCCACGACCCGTACCGAACCGATCTCGATGTCGACGTCCACCACCGCGCGGATCGCGCAGAAGGCCATCCCGACGAACGCGTCGCCCTGGCCCGCCTCGTCCAGCGGCTCGGTGGGGTGGGGGCGGCACTGGGCCGTGGCCCAGAGCTCCTTGCCGTCCATCGCCTCCGTGACGGTCGTGCTCAGCACTCCGTCGTACGAAGTGATCTTCCCGTCAGTGATCTGGAGCAGCTCGGTCGACATGCCGAACTTGTGGGCCAGCGGCTGGAGCAGTTGCGTGCGGACCATCTTCGCCGCGCGTTCCACTGCCCCGCCCGACACCCATGTGTGGCGACCGTGGCAGCTCGGGCCCGCCGGGGGCTGGTCGGTGTCGACAGGGGCCACGCGGACGTCGTCGATACCCAGCGTCTCCTGGACGATCTGGCGGGCGAGCGTGGAGAAGCCCTGGCCCGTCTCGACCGCCGCGCAGATCACCGTCGCGACGCCGTCGTGCACCTTCACCGTGGCCGTGGAGACCTCGTCCGTGCCTTCGGCGCCCAGGAGTTGGACCATGCCGAGGCCGTAGCCGACGCCCCGCCGCACGGCCGCGGGTTCGCCCGCGCCCTCGGGGCCGCCGGGCAGCAGCCACTCGTCCTCGGGGGTGTCCTTGGGAAGCTCGGGGAGCGGGAAGTCCCGTACGGCGGCGAGGAGTTCGGCCACCGGCGCCGGGCAGGTCACCGTCTGGCCGGTGGGCAGGATGTCGCCCGTGGCCATCGCGTTGCGCAGCCGCACCTCGGCCGGGTCGATGCCCAGCTTCTTAGCGATCTTGTCCATCTGCGCCTCGTACGCCGCGCAAACCTGCATGGCGCCCTCGCCCCGGACATGCCCGGACGGCGGGTTGTTCGTGCGCACCGCCCAGCCCTCGATGAAGGCGTTCGGGACGACGTACGGGCCGCAGGCGAAGGAGACGGCCGCGGCGAGCGCGTCCGACGACGTGTCCGCGTACGCGCCCGCGTCGAGCAGGACCTGCGCCTCCACCTTCACCAACCTGCCCTCGGCGTCCGCGTGATGGCGGTAGCGCAGGAGGGTGGGGTGGCGGTGGGCGTGGCCCAGGAACGACTCCTCGCGGGTCGCCGTCAGCTTCACCGGGCAGCCGGTGGTCAACGCGAGGAGACCGAGCGGGAGATGGAAGCTGGCGTCCTCGCGGTCGGCGGTGGCGCCGGGCACCCCCGTCACCACGACCTTCACGATGTCCGGGTCGATGCCGAAGCAGGACGCGGCCATGTCGCGGTCGGTGTGCGGGTCGGTGGAGGCGATGTACAGCTCCACGCCCCCGTCCGGGCGGGGCACGGCAAGGCCCGCCTCCGCGCCGATCGGCGCCGGGTCCTGGCGGCCGATGCGGTAGAGCCCTTCGACGACGAGCTCGCCCGCCGCCTCCGGGTCGCCGTGCCGCAGCGGGATGTGCCGGATCAAGTTGCCGTCGGGATGCAGGGGTTCGGCCGCGAAGGCCTTCTCCGGGTCGGTGACCGGTTCGAGCACCTCGTACTCGACGAAGATGGCCGCGGCGGCCATCCGCGCCGTGTCGGGGTGGTCGGCGGCCACGGCCGCGATGGGCTCGCCGTGGTGGCGTACGACGTCGGACGCGAAGACCGGGCGGTCCGCGGTCTTGCGGCCGTGCAGCGCCTCGCCAGGTACGTCCTCGTGCGTGACGACGGACCGCACGCCCGGCATCTCACGCGCCTGGGAGGTGTCGATCGAGACGATGCGCGCGTGCGCGTGCGGCGAGCGCAGGACGGCCGCCCACAGCAGCCCCTCCGCCCACAGGTCCGACGCGTAGGGGAACGTGCCCTCCGTCTTGGCGCGCGCCTCCGCGGACGGCAGGGACGCGCCGATGCCGTGCGGCAGCGGCTCCGGGCCGGGCCGCGGCTCCACTGCGGTCGCGGTGTTTCCGTTCCCCGCGGCTTCGTTGCTCACGCCTGGCCCCCGTCCTGGCCGTAAGGACCTTCGTACGTTCCGTCGTGCGCCGCCGGGTTGACCCCTCCGGCTCCGGGCCCCGCCTGGTGCGGAATGCGTGCCTCGCCCGCCTGGTCGTCCTGCGCCGAAGGCTCGGCGACGGCCGCGGACGCCTCACGCTCGGCGACCACTTCCTGCACGGCGTCGAGCACGCCCCGGTAGCCCGAGCAGCGGCACAGGTTGCCGCACAGGGCGCGGCGGGTCTCCAGGTCGGACGGGGCGGGGTTGCCCTCAAGGAGGTCGTGCAGGGTCATCGCCATGCCCGGTACGCAGAAGCCGCACTGGACGGCACCGCAGGCCGCGAGCGCCCGCTGCACGTCGGAGGGCCGGCCGTCGACGGCGAGGCCCTCGACGGTGCGCACCTCGCTCCCGGCGGCGGTGGCCGCGGGCACCAGGCAGGAGGCGACGAGCCGGCCGTCCACCTGGACGTTGCAGGCACCGCACTCACCCTGCGAGCAGCCGTCCTTGGCGCCCGCGAGGCCGAGGCGCTCGCGCAGGACGTAGAGGAGCGACTCGCCGATCCAGGCGTCGGTGACGGGGCGGTCGGCACCGTTGACGCGCAGGACGTAGGAACAGAGGGGGTGTTCGTCGGAGAGGGCGGTGGCGGTGACGGCCTCTTCTGGCTCGGCCTCGGCCTCGGCTTCGGTGTCGCCCTCGGCTTCAGCCTCGGTGTCGACCTCCGTGTCGCCCTCGGCTTCGATGTCCGCTTCGGCTTCGATGCCGGCTTCGGCTTCGGTGTCGGCTTCGGTGTCCGGCTCCAGCTCGGCTTCGGGCTCGGGCTCGTGTTCCGTGGGTGCCTCGTGCGCCTCGTGCGCCTCGTGCGCCTCGTGTGCCTCGTGTGCTGCATGCGGCTCGTGCGCCTCATGCGCTGCGGGCATCTCCGGCACCACGTGCATCTCCGGAGCGACCGGCGCCGCCGGGACGAACGCCTCCGGGGGCACCACGGGCTCGTGGTGCCGTGGCTCGACGTGCTGCTGCGGCAGGTCGGCACGCGGCTGCGGACCCGCGTACGACTGCTGGTCCGCATACGGGTGCGACTCGGCATGCGACCGCGGATCGGCATGCGGCTGCTGTGCGGGCTCCGACCACGGCGCGCCCGCGCCCGCGCCACCGGTCGCCCACGGCGCCGCCGCGCCGCCCGGCAGCGTCGCGGGCGGCGTACCGCCTCCCCACTGCGCGGCGAGCGAGGACGCGGTGAACTCACCCGATTCGTCC
This sequence comes from Streptomyces sp. NPDC050147, assembly GCF_040660195.1. Lineage (NCBI taxonomy): Bacteria > Bacillati > Actinomycetota > Actinomycetes > Kitasatosporales > Streptomycetaceae > Streptomyces > Streptomyces sp. NPDC050147. Next base: position 18,839 of record NZ_JBFALJ010000027.1, read on the forward strand.
GGAAGGTCACCATCGGCTACGGGGATCGACCACTGTCCCGTGACATCGGCGGGGGCAGGGGCGGCGGGCGCGTGGCCCCCCGCCTCGTGGAAGTTCCACTGCCCGGTGGCCCGGGGGTCGTACGCGTGCTCGTCCACCGAGGGCTCGGACGGCTCGGGCTCGGGCTCGGGCACACCGCCCGCGGTCGGCCACCGCACGTTCTGGGCACCGGTGCCCGCGCCGGTCACCTCGGGCGGCATCGCCCAGACACCGGTGGCGGCCGGGTCCGTCGCGTCGGCCGTCGTGGGGGTGACCGTTATCTGCGGCGGCACGTAACCATGGCCGGGCGCGGCGAGCGGAGAGTGGTCGAAGGAGTCCAGGGCGCCTTCCGGAAGCTGCACGAAGGCCGTGGCGTCCGAGTCGTACTCACCCTGCGGATGCGGCTGCCAGCCACCGTTGTTGTTCTCGTCGTCGTTCACGACAGCGCCCTCCCCAGTGCTCGTCGGGCCAGCGCGGCGACGGTGCGCCGCAGGTGCAGTACGGCGGGCGGCAGCGGCTGCGGCGAGCCGTCCTCGGCCGGAGGCTGGTCGGGGATGCACGCGGCGGCGACGTACTCACCGAAGGCGGTGAGCGCCTCCGGCACGATCGCCCGCTCGCCGTCCCAGTCGATCAGCGAGGCGACCCACTGCTCGGCCTCCAGGGGCCGCAGCGGCATCGGCGCGACGGCACCGACCGCGCAGCGCACGCCGCGCCGCGCGGGGTCGAGGACGAGCGCGACAGAGGCGAGGGCGCGACCGGGCCCGGTGCGTCCGGTCGCCTTCAAGAAGACCTGCGGCGCATGCAGGAGCGGCAGCCGTACGAAGCCGATGAGTTCGCCGGGGCGGAGCATGTCCATCCCCGCGAGCAGGTGCGAGACGGGAACCTCGCGGCGTGCGCCGCCGGGGCCCGCGATGATGAGGACGGCTTCGAGGGCGGCCAGGACGGGCAGGGTGTCGCCGGTCGGTCCCGCCGTGGCGATGTTGCCGCCGAGGGTGCCCGCGTTGCGGATCTGCGGGGGTCCCGCGGCGCGCGCGGCCGCGGCGAGCGCCGGGATCAGGGCGGCGAAGTCGGGCCGTCCGACGCGTGCGTGGGTGAGACCGGCGCCGAGCAGCGCGTGGCCATCCTGGTACTGCCAGCCGCGGATCTCGCTGATGCGGCCGAGGCCGACGAGCGCGGCGGGGCGCAGGAGGCCCGCGTTGACGGAGGCCATGAGGTCGGTGCCGCCGGCCACGGGCACGGCGGCGGGCGTCGCGGCGAGTGCCTCCACGGCCTCGTCCAACGTCCCAGGCAGCTTCGCTGTCTGCGCTGTCTGCGCCGCCTGCGGTGCGTGCGTGCTCAAAACCGGCTGCCCCTTCCCGATGCCCGGCGGCTTTCTCGCCGTTCTCACCGTTACGCCTGTTCCGCCGTACGGTACGTGCTCACAGCCCGGACGTGGCAACTCTGGCACATCTTCGCCGGCCCCCGGCGCGGGGGTCCGCTAGGAGCAATTCGTCCGCAGAACCGGGGGATGTGCCGTTTTCACACACCCTCGCCGGTCAGCGGGAATTGCCACGTTCGGTGACTCTTGCACGGCTTTCGCCGGGCCGCCCACGCTCTCAGCGCGGGCGGCCCGACACACGGACCATGGGGTGTGCCTCACACGTTCGGGGGCGCCCCGTCGATCGGGCGTCCGAGCACCCCCGGGCGCTTCTGCCACGGCAACGGGCCGCCGGGCGGCCGGTAGTCGACGCCGAGCGCGTCAAGTCGCGCGTAGTGCGGAGTCATTCGCCGCTCGAAGTCCGCGAAGTCACGCTCGGCGGACGGCGGGAGCGGGCTCCAGGCGACCTCGGCGAAGGCGGCGAGGCGTGGGAACACCTGGTAGTCGACGCGTGCCTGGTACTCCATCACCTCGGTCCAGACGTTGGCCTGCGTGCCGAGCACGTGGCGGGCCTCGTCGGCGGTGAGCTGCGGCGGCACCGGCTCGAAGCGGTAGACGTCCTCCAGGGTGCGGACGAAGCCGATGGGCGCGGGCTCGTCGGGGCCGCCGTGCTGCCGGTGATCCAAGTACACCTGCTGCTCGGGGCACATGACGACGTCGTGACCGGCCTTGGCCGCCGCGATCCCGCCCCCGTACCCGCGCCAGGAGGACACGGTGGCACCCTCCGCGAGGCCGCCCTCCAGGATCTCGTCCCAGCCGATGAGCCGGCGTCCGCGCGCGGTCAGCCAGCTGTCGAAGTGCCGGATGAACCAGCTCTGCAGCCCGTTCTCGTCACCGACGCCGAGTTCCTTGATGCGGGCCTGCGCGGCGGGCGACTCCCTCCACTGGTCCTTGGGGCATTCGTCGCCACCGACATGGATGAAGGTGGACGGGAAGAGCTCGAGCACTTCTTCAAACACCCCTTCGTAGAACCGAAGGGTGTTCTCGGTCGGGGCGAGGACGTTGGGGTTGACGCCCCAGGTGTCCCAGACGCCCAGCGAGGAGGTGTCGACGACGTCGGTGTTGCCGAGCTCCGGGTAGGCGTGGATGGCGGCCTGCGAGTGCCCGGGGATGTCGATCTCGGGTACGACGGCGATGTGCCGCTCATGGGCGTACGCGACGATCTCGCGGATGTCGTCCTGCGTGTAGTAGCCGCCGTGCGGGGTGTCGTTCCACAGCTCGGACGCGCGGTGACCCCACTTCGAGCGCGGCCGCCACGATCCGGCTTCCGTCAGCTTGGGGTAGCGCTTGATCTCGACGCGCCAGCCCTGGTCGTCGGTGAGGTGGAAGTGGAAGACGTTCAGCTTGTGGGCGGCGAGGAGGTCGAGATAGCGCAGCACGCCGTCCTTGGGCATGAAGTGCCTGGCCACGTCGAGCATCATGCCGCGCCACCCGAAGCGGGGGCTGTCCTCGATCAGGCAGCCGGGGACGGTGTACCGCCCCGCCGCCCGCAGCGGGGCGCGCCTGAACGCCTCGGGCCCGACGAGCTGGCGCAGGCTCTGGGCCCCCCAGAAGACGCCGGGAGCGGCGCCACCGAGGATCTCGACGCCGCGCTCCCCCACCGTGAGCCGGTACGCCTCGGGAGCGAGGGAGTCGTCGATGCCCAGCGAGACACCACCGCCGTCACCGGGCGCCAGGGGCAGCCCCAGCGCACCGCCGAGGGTGGCGCGCAGCCAGCGCTCGGTGGACTCGGTGCCGGGGCCGGCCCGGAGCGTGGTCGAGGAGTCGAGGATGAAGCCTTCGGGAAGCGGGCCCTCGGCGCGTGCGGGCGCCGGGATGAGTTGCTCAAAGGTCATGCGGCGAGGCTGCCACGCGCTTGCCCCACGCAAAAGGGGCGTTGCGGCAGACGCAACGCCCCCTCGCGAGGTGGGCCGTGAACGGCGCCCGGGGGCTACTTCTTGCCGCCGCCCTTGCCGTCCTTGCCGCCCTTGTCCTTGTCGCCACCGGCGCCCATGGACTCGTAGATCTCCTTGCACATCGGGCAGACGGGGTACTTCTTCGGGTCACGACCCGGCACCCACACCTTGCCGCAGAGCGCGACGACGGGCGTACCGTCGAGCGCGCTCGCCATGATCTTGTCCTTCTGGACATAGTGCGCGAAGCGCTCGTGGTCACCGTCACCGCTCGACACCTGCGGTGTCGGCTCTACGAGGGTCCCCGTACCTGCCCCGCGCTCGGGCTCGGGCTCAAGAGTGCTCATGGCATCCAAGGGTACCTACGCTCGCGGCGTCCGGGCAGCGCCCGCCATGCGGTACCTGCTCGGCGTACGCGAAAGTCCGGCGGAAGCCGACCCACGAACGCCTGCGAGCCCCTGCCTCAGCTATGGCTCACACCCACCTCAGCGAATACGCGATCGCGTCACACAGGTCACCCATGGGGCCTTCTGTGCCACTGAGCGGCACGGAGAACGCGAGTACGAGATATCCCACGCCCCCGGGCATACGCACGTGCAGGTCCAGCGTCGCGTCCGTGAGGACGCGCACCATGTCCCCCGCCGGGAGTTTGCCGGTCGTGATCCGCGCCCCCGAGCCCCTGCGCCGAGCCAGCGTCCCGGCCAGATCGGCGACGTCCGGCGCGAGCCCCGGCGGCGTGGGCAGCAGAGAGATCAGCAGCGATGCGGGGAAGGCCGAGTCCTGCGGCGACTCGGCCTTGAGGAAGAACTCCAGGGCCCCCTGCGCGACCCCAGCTTCGGCGGTGTTGCGCAGGGTCGTCCATATGCCGCGCCGGGTCTCGGCGGAGGCGCCGCTGTCCGCCGCCTCGCGGTCCACGAACGTCTTGAGCTGCCCGCGCCACCGCTCCCGCGTCAGGTCGACGCGGAACCAGTCGCGGGGGACGAGGATGCGGTAGTCGGAGGGCGGCGCCACGGTATCGCTCACGCGTCCGGGTCCGTGTCCGCGTCCGCGTCCGGGATGATCAGCGGCTCACCGTCCGCCTCGAACAGGCGGATGCTGCTCACGATGTTTCCGAACATCGTCGCGAACGGATCCCACCCCGCGGGTGTCGGCGTGCTCATCTCCATCACCAGCGTGGTGCCGTTCGGCAGCGGTACGTAGACACGGATGTACGACGTCGGGAGGGTCAGACCCTGCGGATCCTCGGTCAGCTCGCCGGTCACCTCGTCGTCACGCGTGCCGACGCACGACACCGCGGGCCCACACGGGAGGTGGATCTCCGCGACCTCCCCCGCGTCCTCGCGGCGCAGGCTGGAGGCGATCGCCGCGATCGGGTCCCGGTCGTCACCCTCGGGGCTGTCGGTCAGCGCGGCGTAGACGGTGGCGCTGCAGGGGGCTTCTCCGACCGCGCTCACGCAGACGCCCGCGTACTGGGCGCCGGAGGCCAGCAGGTCGTCCATGCCGAGCGCGACGACGACCGCGAGCTTGAGCCACTCCTCGACCTCGGCCCCTGGCAGCGCCTTCTGCGCGAGCTCCTCGACGAGCCGGACCGCCTCGTCCTCGTCCTCCTCGTGGAGGGGGATGTCATGAAAGATTTCCGGCATCACCCAGCGGACGTGGATGTCGTCGGCCCGAATGTCGGTCCCGCTGGGGCGCGGCGCGGCTTGGGTCGGGATGAACTCCAGTTTCGACGGCGCGGCTGGAGCGGTGGAGGCGGTCACTTGGGGCCATCGCCTTCCTGGAGGGGCGGAACAGGGCTGTCGGGGGCGTCGGGGAAGAACTTCCGGGATGTGGCGTACATGCCGTAGTACGGGTACATGCTCGGGATGTCGGCGCCGCCTCGGCGGGCGATGACGACGATCTTGCGATAGAGACGGGCTCGGCAGCGCATGTTGCGCTGCGTCTGACTCACGACATCCGGGCGGCGCAGGCGATATGCCACCACGAGGCAGGCGAGGAGGATCAGCGCGTCGATGCAGATGAAGGCGATCTGGAAAGGCCTGGGCTTCTGCGAGGCGACGAGATCCCAGAAGGGCCAGGCACCGACCCCGAACACGAAAATCGGAAGGGCCAGGAGGCAACCGACGAGGCTGCCCTTTTCCGCATCTCGACGTCGCTGGAACAGCAGCCAGTGCACAGCTCTGTCATCGAGAAAATCAAAGCGAACCGCCCGGCCGTACTGCTCGGCCGCCTCTCTTGCGGCAGGAACCGCGGCGATGACGGACGAGGGGACCATGTCGTGGGCGGTCCCGGTGTCGTCGACGAACTTGCCGTACTCCAGAGCGTGATAGTCACTCATCAGGCGGTCTCCTTAGCCCGTGGGCGCCAGGGCGCCATGGAACGGCGCGGATGTCGGACTCGGGCTCGGCCTCGGTGAGGGCGACGGTGTGCTGTGCTCCGACGGTGGACTCGGGGTGGGTTGCGGACGTGCGCCAGGCCCATGATCCGGCGTCAGGGGCTCGGGCTCACCGCTGTCTGGCTGGATACGCGCCACCTTGAGGATCGAGTGCACGCCCAGGTTCGTCAGAGCGGCGGCCTTGATGACCCGCGTTACGTTCTCCGGGTTCCAGCCTCCAGCGGGGATCTTCGACCCCAGGGCGCTTCCGCCCGGGATCTTCGAACCCCACTTCCCGAGCAGCTTGGAGGCGATGCCGGCTCCCTTGTTGATGCCCTTCACGGCCATGCCGTTGGTGAACATGCCCCATACGGTCTTCCCTGCAGTGGCGAACCGTGCCCCCTTGGCCGCCGCGGTGACCCCCTTCAGCACGCCGAGGCCGGGTATGACCCCCAGCACGTCGATGGTGATCGCCATCGCATCGAACTTCCCGCCCCTGGCGAAGACGTCATACAACCGGCCCGCGAGAGCGGTTGCACTGAGCGCGGATGCGAGGCCCACCAGAAGCGCCGCGGCGAAGGGGCCGGTCAGGACCACCGCGGCGACCAATGCCACCACCGCCAGAACCGTCGCCGCCGCCGTGAACCAATCCGCGTGATCCGCGATCCAGTTCATGAACCCACCAGGATCCCGGACCCCGTCGTGATGGATCACGGTCTTGATCTTCTTGGCCGCCGCATCCGCCGCGTCGTCCCGGATCTCCACCGCGTTCATGATCTTCTGCCGGTGCTGTGCCATCACCGAGGTGGCGTCGTCCTGCTTCTTCTGCTGCTTCGTGCGCTCGGCGCCGTCCTTCTCGGACGAAGGCACCGTCCCCTTGGTCTTCTCCAGCTCCTTCATGGCGGCCTTCTGTTCGACCTCCGCCTTGCGGAACTCCTCCAGCGCCTTGTCCGCCATGCGCTGCGCGCGGTGCAGCTCGCTCGCGTATTCCTTGGACTCGCCTTCCCTCACCTTGGTGCCCAAGGCGTCGGCGGCCTCGTCGTAACGGTCGAACGCCTTCTTCAGGCGCCCCGCGGTGTCCCCAGCGACCTCATGAAAGGCGCGACCCGCGTCGCTGTCCCAGCTCTCGACCGATGCCAGCGCCTTGATGTTCCGCGCCTGCTTATCGATCTCCTCGGCCATGCCGCGCAGCTTCCTGCCCAGGCGTGCGACCTCGTACGGGTCGCCGGGCACGGGGTCGGAGTCGTAGAGAGGGGTCCAGTCAGTCGGCCGCCTGCTCACTTCTTGCCCTTCTTGTCGCTCTTCTTGGCGTCCCGGAGCGCCTGTGCGAGCTCGTGGTCGATGTCCTCGTACGCCTTGGCCGCATCGGCCGTGATCTTGGCGAGGTTCTCGATATCCTTGTTGAGCTTCTTGCGCGTCTTCTTCCACGTGGTGGAGAAGTCGTCGAAGATCTCGCGCAGCTTGTCGCTGCCCAAGTCCTTCTCGTAGCCGTCGGAGGGGTCGCCGTTCTCCTTGAACTCACGATGGATGCGGTAGAGCGACTCCGAGCAATCCTTGATGAGGTCGAGGTCGTATCTGGTCCTGTCGGCCACGGATTCAGACCCCCCACACGTACGAAGGCTCCCCGAGGGCGGGCGGCTTGGCCGGATTGCGGCGCTTCACGGTCAACTCCCGTAACAGGACGTCAGTTACGCGTCACGACGCTATCCCTGTGACTCGTGGTCGCGCCACCGAGAGTCCTCCTGAGGCGCTGACCTGTCAGTTAAGGGATGGATCATCCGGATACGTAGCCACCATCGCCAGCTCACTCCGCTGGCGGCGAAGCACCGCCCGCCACAACCCCTCCGGGTCCGGCGACGACACATCTCCCGGCTCGGACTCCACCACGTACCAGGCGCCCTCCACCAGCTCGTCCTCCAGCTGACCCGGGCCCCAGCCCGCGTACCCGGCGAAGATCCGCAGTGAGCCGAGTGCCGGGGCCAGGAGCTCCGGGGGTGTGTCCAGGTCGACCAGGCCGATCGCGCCGTGCACGCGGCGCCAGCCGATCGGCTCTCCCCTGCCCGGCCGCGCGGCGGGGGCGTCCTCGCCGGGGATCACCGCCACGCCGAGAGCGGAGTCGAGCGAGACCGGGCCGCCCTGGAAGACGACCCCGGGCGCGCCGGCCAGCTCGCCCCAGCCCTCGAGGATCTCCGCGACGTCCACCGGCGTGGGCCGGTTGAGGACCACGCCGAGCGAGCCCTCCTCGTCGTGGTCGAGGAGCAGCACCACCGCGCGGTCGAAGTTCGGGTCCGCCAGGGCAGGCGTGGCCACGAGCAGCCGCCCTGTGAGCGAGGACACCTCGGTCATGAACGACATGATCCCGCATCTTTGCCCCGCGGGGGGAGGCAATGCCCGTACGGGAGTGAACGCAGCTCAGGGGCGCACTGAAGCGGCCGGAGCGCACGGATTGGGCAGTGACCCGGAGTGTCCGGTTCCGAACGGTTCGTGTTGTCACCAAGTCCTGACGTGTTTCGCATGCCCTTGGCCTTACGGAGAGGGGGTACACGCCCATTACGCTTGCCCTTTGGTCCACCCGTCCATCCAATCGGAACGCGAGATTCATGACCGTCACCGACGATGTACTGCTTGTCCACGGCGGAACCCCGCTGGAGGGCGAGATCCGTGTCCGCGGCGCGAAGAACCTCGTGCCCAAGGCCATGGTCGCCGCGCTGCTCGGCAGCGCTCCGAGCAGGCTGCGCAATGTCCCAGACATCCGCGACGTGCGCGTCGTACGCGGACTCCTGCAGCTGCATGGCGTGACGGTCCGCCCGGGTGAGGAGCCGGGCGAGCTGATCATGGACCCCTCGCACGTGGAGAGCGCCAACGTCGCGGACATCGACGCGCACGCGGGTTCTTCGCGCATCCCGATCCTGTTCTGCGGGCCGCTCCTGCACCGCCTGGGTCACGCCTTCATTCCCGGCCTCGGCGGCTGCGACATCGGCGGCCGGCCGATCGACTTCCACTTCGAGGTGCTCCGCCAGTTCGGCGCGACCATCGAGAAGCGCGAGGGCGGCCAGTACCTGGAGGCCCCGCAGCGGCTGCGCGGTACGAAGATCCAGCTGCCGTACCCGTCCGTGGGCGCCACCGAGCAGGTCCTGCTGACCGCCGTCCTCGCGGAAGGCGTCACGGAGCTCTCGAACGCCGCCGTCGAGCCCGAGATCGAAGATCTCATCTGCGTACTGCAGAAGATGGGCGCGATCATCGCGATGGACACCGACCGGACCATAAGGGTCACCGGTGTCGACAGCCTGGGCGGCTACAACCACCACGCCCTCTCGGACCGCCTGGAGGCCGCCTCATGGGCTTCCGCGGCCCTGGCGACCGAGGGCAACATCTACGTCCGCGGCGCCCAGCAGCGCTCGATGATGACGTTCTTGAACACCTACCGGAAGGTGGGCGGTGCCTTCGAGATCGACGACGAGGGCATCCGGTTCTGGCACCCGGGCGGCTCGCTCAACGCGATCGCCCTGGAGACGGACGTGCACCCCGGCTTCCAGACGGACTGGCAGCAGCCGCTTGTCGTGGCCCTCACGCAGGCCGCGGGGCTCTCCATCGTCCACGAGACGGTCTACGAGTCCCGTCTGGGCTTCACCTCCGCGCTCAACCAGATGGGCGCGCACATCCAGCTCTACCGCGAGTGCCTCGGCGGCTCCGACTGCCGCTTCGGGCAGCGCAACTTCCTCCACTCGGCCGTCGTCAGCGGCCCCACGAAGCTCCAGGGCGCCGATCTGGTCATTCCCGACCTGCGCGGCGGCTTCTCGTACCTGATCGCCGCTCTGGCGGCGCAGGGCACGTCCCGCGTCCACGGCATCGACCTGATCAACCGCGGCTACGAGAACTTCATGGACAAGCTCGTGGAGCTCGGCGCGAAGGTCGAGCTGCCGGGGCGGGCCACGCTCGGCTGACGCTTCACCAGGCAAGCAGAAGGGGCGGTCACCCAGTGGGTGACCGCCCCTTCTGTTTGCTGCTTGAGGCTACTTGCCCTTAGCCGCTTCCTTGAGCTTGGAGCCCGCCGAAACCTTGACGCTGTAGCCGGCCGGGATGTCGATCGGCTCGCCGGTCTGCGGGTTCCGGGCGGTGCGAGCGGCACGGTGGGTGCGCTCGAAAGTCAGGAAGCCGGGGATGGTGACCTTCTCGTCGCCCTTGGCAACGATCTCGCCGACGGTCTCGGCGAACGCGGCCAGCACGGCGTCGGCGTCCTTGCGGGTCACCTCGGCACGGTCGGCCAGCGCGGCCACCAGCTCACTGCGGTTCATGTTTGTACTCCCGTGTTCTTCTTGCCGTTGAGGCGTGCCACGCGGCGGAGCCGCATGATGGGCACAGCGAAGCCGATGCTGCCAGGGTCCTCGGTCAGGCCCCGGACCCGGGTCCGTGATCCGGACCCTCGCGCCCAGAAAGGCATCCTGCCCCCACCTGCGGCGGGAAAGCCAATCCGGGCCCCCTTGGGGTCACACGAAAAGCTTCTCCACCCCTGGGAAGGTGGCAGTCGGGGGCGCGCTTCCACGCCACCCTAGAGGGCCTTTACGGGCCCTGCGTTCCGCGACGCGCCGTACTACGGGGCCGTGGCGCCTGTCACAGCCACCCCGGCGGCCTTCGCCGCGCTGCGCACCGCATCGGCGACCGCGCCCGCGACCTTGTCGTTGAAGACGCTGGGGATGATGTAGTTCGGGTTGAGCTCGTCCTCGGCGACGACGTCCGCGAGGGCGCCTGCCGCCGCCAGCATCATCTCCGTGTTGACGGTGCGCGACTGGGCGTCGAGCAGGCCGCGGAAGACGCCGGGGAAGACCAGGACGTTGTTGATCTGGTTCGGGAAGTCCGAGCGTCCCGTGGCCACAACTGCCGCCGTCTGGCGGGCGATCGCGGGGTCGACCTCGGGGTCCGGGTTCGCGAGCGCGAACACGATGGCGCCATCGGCCATGGCCGCGACGTCGTCGGCGTTCAGGACGTTCGGGGCCGACACGCCGATGAAGACATCGGCGCCGACGACCGCTTCCTTGAGGGTGCCGCGGGCGCCCTCGGGGTTGGTGTTGTCGGCGATCCAGCGCAGCGGCGAGTCCGGCGCGGCATCCACCAGGTCCTCGCGGTCCGCGTGCACGACACCGTGGATGTCGGCGACGACGGCGTGCTTGACGCCCGCCGCGATGAGCAGCTTGAGGATGGCCGTACCGGCCGCGCCCGCGCCGGACATGACGACGCGTACGTCACCGATTCCCTTGCCCACCACGCGAAGTGCGTTGGTCAGCGCGGCGAGCACGACGATGGCGGTGCCGTGCTGGTCGTCGTGGAAGACGGGGATGTCGAGGGCCTCGCGCAGGCGGGCCTCGATCTCGAAGCAGCGCGGCGCCGAGATGTCCTCAAGGTTGATGCCCGCGAAGCCGGGGGCGATGGCTTTGACGATCGCGACGATCTCGTCGGTGTCCTGGGTGTCCAGGCACAGCGGCCAGGCGTCGATGCCGGCGAAGCGCTTGAAGAGGGCCGCCTTGCCCTCCATGACGGGCAGCGCGGCCTTCGGGCCGATGTTGCCGAGCCCGAGGACCGCCGAACCGTCCGTTACGACCGCAACGGAGTTGCGCTTGATGGTGAGGCGGCGCGCGTCCTCGGGGTTCTCGGCGATCGCCATGCACACGCGGGCCACGCCCGGGGTGTAGATCATGGAGAGGTCGTCGCGGTTGCGGATGGGATGCTTGGACGCCATCTCGATCTTGCCGCCGAGGTGCATCAGGAACGTACGGTCGGAGACCTTGCCGACGGTGACGCCCTCGATGGTGCGCAGCTGCGCGACGATCTCGTCGCCGTGCGTCGTGGAGGTCGCCGCGATCGTGACGTCGATCCGGAGTGCCTCATGGCCGGAAGCCGTGACGTCGAGGCCGGTCACCGAGCCTCCGTGGGACTCGACGGCCGTGGTGATCTGGGAGACCGCGGTGCCGCTCGCGGGCACCTCCAACCGGACCGTGTTCGAGTAGGAGACGCTGGGCGCCGTTGCCATGGCCGACTTCCTCTGCTTTCACCGTGTTGCTCTTGCCGTCCGATCGTCGCACCTACCACTGAGTACGTGGTAGCCGCCTCGGATTGCGAACTTTACGTTCACCAGCTTTTCGGAAACTTGTTTCCACCATACGAGAAGTTGTGGGGACTCGGTAGGGGGGAACCGAAAGAGGCCTCCGTCACCAGGTGACGAAGGCCTCTTCGAACGCTTATGACACCGACCCGCCATGCTCGCCTCGCGGCAAGTGGTCGCTCGTAGCGACGATGGTTGGGCCCGGGGGCTTGGATCGGGCCGGTGCCACATCAACGGTAACAAACGAATCCCGCAAGGCAATTCCCGTCCCGCGAAGTCATTCGCGGAGCAGGTCCGGCACGCCCTCCGCGTCGGGGTCGTCGCGCTCGCCGGAAACCACCGTGAGCTGCTGCGTGGCCCGCGTCAGCGCCACGTACAGGACCCGCAGGCCCGCCGGGGACTCGTCCGCGATCTCCGCGGGCGAGACGACGACCGTGGCGTCGTACTCGAGCCCCTTGGCCTCCAGACTGCCGAGCGCCACCACGCGCCCGCCGAGCCCGTCCAGCCAGCGGGCCGCCTGCTCACGGCGGTTCATCGCCACGACGACGCCGATGGTGCCGTCCACCTGGTCGAGCAGGAGCGCCGCCTCCTCGCGCACCGACGCGCCCAGGTCCTTGTCGCGCACGACGGCGAAGCGGGGCTTCACTCCGGTGGACCGGACGGCCGACGGCGACTCGGAGCCCGGCATCGCGAGCGCGAGCACCTTGGCCGCGAGGTCGGCGATCTCGGCGGGGTTGCGGTAGTTGACGGTCAGGGTGAAGCGGCGGCGGGGACGGCTGCCCAGGGCCTCGTCGCGGGCCGCGGCCGCCTCGTCCGGGTCGGACCAGGAGGACTGGGCGGGGTCGCCCACGATCGTCCACGTGGCGTGCCGGCCCCTGCGGCCGACCATCCGCCACTGCATGGGGGTCAGGTCCTGGGCCTCGTCGACGATGACGTGCGCGTACTCGGTGCGCTCGGCGGCGAGCCGCTCGGCGCGCTCGCGCTGGGACTCCTCGCGCTGCGGCATCAGCTCTTCGAGCCCGGTGAGCAGGTCGAGGGGGTCGAGGTCCTTCTTCTTACGGGGCCTGTGCGGCGTACCGAGAATCGACTGGAGCTCGTCGATGAGCGCCACGTCGTGCACGGACAGGGCGTCGCGCTTGAGGGAGCGGGCGACCTTGCGGACCTCTCCGGGGTTCAGGATGCGGCGCGCCCAGCGGCCGAGGCGCCGCTCGTCGCCCATCGCGGAGAGCACGGCGCGCGGGGTGAGTTCGGGCCACCAGGCGTCGAGGAAGCGGATGAAGTCGTCCTCGGACGTGACGTCCTCGTCGAACGACGAGCGCAGCTCGGCGGCAAGCTCCGGGTCGCTGTGCCGGCCCGCGGAGCCCGACTGGGACCACAGGGCGTCCAGCAGAAGCTTGCGGGCGCGCGGACGCAGCAGGTTGACGGGAGCCGTGCCGCTGAGCGCGTTGCGCCGGATGCGGGCCAAGGCGTCGGCCTCGAGCTCCAGGCGGCGGCCGAAGGCGACCACACGGAGCCTTGTGGGCGTCTCGGCGGGGGTCTGGGCGCCCTCGTCCCCGTCGTCTCCGAACTCGCCGGACCCGCCGAGCCCCCCGAACGACAGCTGGCCGTCCTGGGCAGCGGTCTTCACGGCGGCGGTGCCACCGTCCAGAGCGCCCCGCGCGGCCTTCTGCAGGACGTGCAGCATCCGGGAGGAGCCCTTGATCCGGGCCACCGCGGGAGAGTCGTAGACGGTGGCCTCCACCGCGCCCGCCGTGTCGTCGGCCAGCGCGCCCACCGCGCGGATCGCGACCTGCCCCTCCTCGCCAAGCGAGGGCAGCACGCCCTCCGTGTAGGCCACGAGCAGCGGGGTCGGGGAGACGATGAGGATGCCGCCCGCGTACCGGCGGCGGTCCTGGTAGAGGAGGTAGGCCGCGCGGTGCAGGGCCACGGCGGTCTTGCCGGTGCCGGGGCCGCCCTCGACGTACGTCACCGAGGCGGCGGGGGCGCGGATCACCATGTCCTGCTCGGCCTGGATCGACGCCACGATGTCCCGCATCGTGTGGCTGCGGGCCTGGCCGAGCGCCGCCATCAGGGCGCCGTCGCCGATGACCGGCAGCGACTCCCCGTCCAGGGTCGCCTTGAGCTCCGGACGCATCAGGTCGTCCTCGACGCCGAGGACCTTGCGGCCCTTGGAGCGGATGACCCGGCGGCGCACGACACGGCCCGGATCGACCGGGGTCGAGCGGTAGAACGGCGCCGCGGCCGGGGCCCGCCAGTCGATCACCAGCGGGGAGTAGTCCGCGTCCAGGACGCCGATGCGGCCGATGTGCAGGGTCTCGGCGATCTCGGCCGTGTTGTTCACGCCGACGGCGTCCTCGGCGGGCTCGACCGACGTGTACGCGCCGTCCGGGCCCTTCTTGCCGTCCTTGCCAAGGAGCAGGTCGATGCGTCCGAAGAGGAAGTCCTCGAACTCGTTGTTGAGGCGGTTGAGATGCACTCCCGCGCGAAACACCTGGGCGTCCCGCTCGGCGAGCGCGCCCGGCGTGCCGACCTGGGAACGCTTGGCCGCGTCGGTCATGAGGAACTCGGCCTCGTGGATCTTCTCCTCGAGACGCCGGTAGACCTGGTCGAGATGTTCTTGTTCGACGCTGATCTCACGGTCGCGTACGTCGGCCACCGAGGCCCCTTTCCGGACGTGCAGCTGCCCAATCGAGCAGCCGTCTACCGTACGCGAAAGGGGGGCCCTGTGTGCACTTCGTGTGCTCTTCTCCTACGCGTCGACCTCCACCAGACGGTCGCCGTCGAAGGTGGTCACCTCGAAGTGGTCGATGTCGTTCCGGTCCATCGCGGCGCCGCCGTGGACGTACAGGGGGCTGCGCGCCCACTTGTTCGGGCTGTTCTCGATGCCGTAACCCCACTTCGGGACGGACCAGGTGGTCACCGTCTCCTTCTCGCCGTCCTTGCCGACCGCGACCAGGGAGCACTTGAGCGGACCCTTGACGTTCTTCAGCTCAAGGACCGTGTGCGTGCCCCAGGCCTTCTTCTCCGTGCCGACCGTGGCGCTGACCTTCGTCGTCGGGTCCGTGGCCTTGATCTTGTCGTCCATGTGGTGGAAGAAGGCGTCCTCGGCGGGGCTCGTGGGGTGCGGTTCGCCCGCCACGTCCGTCGTCCCGCCGTCGTCGTTCGCCGCGAGGACCGTGAGCGGTCCGCCGACGATCAGCGCCGCCGCCGCGGCGACCAGGTACATGCCCCGCCTGCGCTTCTGCGCGCGCTTGACGGAGACCTCGTCCACAAGGCGGTCCGCGAGGCGCGGGCTCGGCCTGGCGGCGAGCTGTTCGCCGATCGCCGGTACGCCGCGTCCACCCGGAAGGTCCGCGAGCGCGGCCAGCATCGGTTCCATGCCGGAGAACTCCTCCAGCTGGTGCGCGCAGAACTCGCAGACCGCCAGATGTGCCTCGAAGGCCGTCGCCTCCGCGTCGTCCAGGATGCCGAGGGCGTAGGCGCCGACGGTCTCGTGCACGTCGCCTGCTTCCGCATGGCCCCGCGCGTCATGTCCGTAGGACTCGTTCATGCCGTCACCCCCCGCTCCTCGAGCGCCAGCTTCATCGAGCGCAGCGCGTAGAAGACCCGCGAGCGCACCGTCCCACTCGGTATACCCAGTGTCTCGGCCGCCTCATTGACCGTACGCCCCTTGAAATAGGTTTCGACGAGTACCTCCCGGTGCGCGGGGGTCAGGTCGTCGAGCGCGTCCGAGAGAGTCATCAGCCACAGCGCCTTATCGATCTCGTCCTCCGCGGGGATGACCTCCAGCGGCGACGGGTCGACCTCTTGCGGCCGGGCCTGCCGGCTGCGGTGGCCGTCGATGACGATGCGCCGGGCGACCGTCACCAGCCAGGGGCGTACCGAACCGGTCGCACGATTGAGCTGACCGGCGTTCTTCCAGGCACGGATGAGCGTTTCCTGTACGACATCTTCGGCGCGCTGCCGGTCCCCCGCCACCAGGCGGAGCACATAGGCCAGCAGCGGCCCCGCGTGCTCGCGGTAGAGGGCGCGCATCAACTCCTCGTCAGGTCCGTTGCGTTGAGGGACCAGGCGATGTCGGTGCGGGCGTGCCTGCGGGCGCTCATCGGCCACGGCGGAATCCTTGCGCACGTCTGCCTCCGGTGTCCGCTCTTCGTCTTGGCTGGCTCACCGGGGATGTACGTACACGGGAACGGTTGTGTTCAGCCGTCCCAGAAGAAACTCGATCAGGTCCGCGCGAGCGCCGCCCGCCTCCGATGTCTGGCCACCCGCTCACGGTTGCCGCACACCTCGCTGGAGCACCAGCGGCGGCGACGCCCGCGTGACGTGTCCAGGTACACGATGGGGCAGTTGTCGCCCTCGCACTGGCGCAGCAGGGCGCGCGCCTCGGGGTCGGTGAGCAGCTCGACGGCATCGCGGGCGACGGCGGCGAGCAGGGCCGCGCAGCCGGGGTCGCCGTCCAGGGCGCGGGCCAGGCTGCCGTCGGGCCGCCGTACGGCGCGCGGCGCCGGGGGCGCTGCCGCGGCGAGGGAGTTGACTTTGGCCAACGCGGCGTCGGCGGGTCGCCCTTCGAGTTCGGCGAGTACCAACCGGCCCACACTCTCCCGCAGTTCACGGAAGCCCGCGAGCCAGGCCGGGCCCGCCCCCGGCAGGGCGGTGCGATCCGGGATGAGCCCGGCGCCCGCGAGCCAGGCACGTAGCCGGTCCACGGAGTCGAGCCGTTCCACGGGATGGTTCGTCGCCACGAGATCCAGACAGCTCCGCCCTGAGTCGAATCGCAGCTCGTAGGTGGCCGGGTCCATGCCCAGTGCCATGCGCCTGTCACCGCCTTGTGGGGTTACCGGTGAGTGCTCCCCCTACAGTGCCTGTCCTCGGGCGGGTGCGGAACCCCTGCCGCCGGGCGAGTGAGACGCCCGCTTATGGAGGCGCGCTTCGAGACCATGGTCCGGCGCTTGTCCGGCCGGTTGACTTGGTCCCATGGAAGCCAACCGTGAGACGAACAGCCGGGGACAGGGGCAGGGCCGGAAGGGGGGCTCCGCCGGAGCCGTCCTGGGGGCGGCCGTCGTGACCATGGGCCTGATCGCCGGAACCTTCTACATCTTCTCCTGCGGTGTCATGCCGGGCCTCGCACGCAGCGAGGACCGTGTCTTCATCGAGGTCATGCAGAACACGAACGACGCGTTCAACAACCCGGTCTTCTTCGCGAGTTTCCTCGGAGCCCTGCTGTTCACGGCGGTCTCCGCCTGGCAGCTGCGCGGCACGAGCTCGTACCGGTGGGTTCTCGCGGCGCTCGTCGTCTACCTCGTGGTCTTCGCGATCACGTCGGCCGTGAACGTGCCGCTGAACGACCAACTCGCGGACGCGGGCGATCCGGCGAAGATCGCCGATCCGGCCGCCGTACGCGAGGAGTTCGAGGACCCGTGGCTGGCCTGGAACGCCGTGCGGGCGCTGCTCTCCACCGTCGCGATCGGCCTGCTGGCGCGGGCGCTCGTGCTGCGGGGGCGGGACAACAGGGCTGGTCAGTCGGCGTACTTGTCCCCGGCGGCGGGATCGAGCGCCAGCCGGTAGCCGCGCTTGACCACGGTCTGGACGAGCTTGGGCGCCCCAAGTGCCGTACGCAGCCTGGCCATCGCGGACTCCACGGCGTGCTCGTCGCGCCCCGTGCCGGGCAGCGCGCGAAGCAGCTCGGCGCGGGAGACCACCCATCCCGGGCGCCGGGCGAGCGTCCGCAGCAGCGACATGCCCGCCGGTGGGACGGGCCGCAGCTCCTCGTCGACCAGGACGGCGTGCCCGCGGATCTCGACGCGGTGGCCCGCGATGGGCAACATACGGGCACGGGACGGAAGTTCCTGGCAGAGGGTCTGTACGAGGGGGCCGAGCCGGAAGCGTTCGGGCTGCACCGTCTCGACACCGCGGGCCTGGAGCGGCAGCGCGGTGACCGAGCCCACGCAGGCGGACAGGACGTCGTGCTGGAGGGCGGCCAGGAGCTCGTCGGACATGCCGCGGTCCTCGGCGCGGGCCAGGAAGGACGCGGCGGCGGGCGCGCTGGTGAAGGTCAGCGCGTCGACGGTGCGCGCGACGGTGGCGTCGAGGAGCCGGTCGACGGGCGCGAGGTCCTCGGGCGGCATCCACCGGTAGACGGGCACGCCGACGACGTCCGCTCCCGCGGCGCGCAGCGACTCGACGAAGCCGGGCAGGGGTTCTCCGTGGAGCTGGAGGGCGATGCGCTTGCCGTCGACGCCCTCGTCGAGGAGCCGGTCGAGGACCTCCGCCATGGATTCGGACGTGGGTGACCACTCCTCGGTGAGCCCGGCGGCACGGATGGCGCCCTTGACCTTGGGCCCGCGGGCGAGCAGCTCGACGCCGCGCAGACATCGCAGAAGCGCTTCGCCGAAGCCCCAGCCGTCGGCGGCCTCGACCCAGCCGCGGAACCCGATGGCGGTGGTGGCGATCACGATGTCGGGCGCGTGGTCGAGCAGTTCCTTGGTGGCGGAGAGGAGTTCGCTGTCGTCGGCGAGCGGAACGATGCGCAGGGCGGGTGCGTGCAGGACGGTGGCGCCGCGCCGCTGGAGCAGCGCACCGAGCTCGTCGGCGCGCCGGGCGGCGGTGACGCCGACGGTGAATCCGGCGAGGGGTGCGTTCGGGCGACCGTTGCTCTGGTGACGGTTGTCCTGTTGACCGTTCTGAGGGGTCCCGTGCATGGCAGCTGCTCTCGTCCCGCTAGTACTGCGTGATGGGTGGTCCGGAGTTGCACGAGCCTGCCAACGGCCCGTGACAACCCCGGATCATCACGATGTCGTACGTGTTACACCAGGCTACGACTGCCCCCGCGTCAGACCTGCGCGTACGTGAGCTGGGGCTTCTCCTGAGCGTCCGAGGTCTGCCCGGCGTCCGGGGTGGCCGTCGGCCGGCGAAGGTATACGGCCCACGTGACGCAGAAGCACGCGGCGTAGAAGACGAGGAAGGCGACGAAGGCGCCGGTCCCTGACCCCACGGTCTGGAAGGACTGCCGGAAGGCGAGGTTGATCCCGAGCCCGCCGAGCGCGCCGACGGCTCCGATGAGCCCCATGGAGGCCCCGGAGAGGCGCCGCCCGTAGGCCGCGGCGGCTTCCCCGTGGAGGCCCTTCTGGAGGGCCTTGGCCTGGAAGATGCCGGGGATCATCTTGTACGTCGACCCGTTACCGAGCCCGCTGAGCACGAAGAGCACGACGAAGGCGGTGACGAAGAGAGCGAGCGACTCCCGCATGGAGGCCATGACGACGACGCCGGTGGCCGCGCCCATCCCGACGAAGTTCCACAGCGTGATGCGGGCCCCGCCGAACCGGTCCGCGAGCCGCCCGCCGACGGGCCGGATCAGCGAGCCGAGCAGCGGCCCGATGAAGGTGACCGTGGCGGCCTGCAGCGGCGTACGCCCGAACTGGGTCTGCAGGACGAGTCCGAAGGCGAAGCTGTACCCGATGAAGGACCCGAAGGTCCCCACGTACAGAAAGGCCATGATCCAGGTGTGCGCGTCCCGTACGGCTTCCTTGGCGGCCCCGGTGTCGTTCTTCACGGTGGCGAGGTTGTCCATGAAGAGGGCGGCGCAGACGGCGGAGACGAGGATGAGCGGGATGTAGATCCCGAGGAGCACGCGCGGCCCGCCCCCAGCTCCGATGACCGCGAGCCCGGCGAGCTGCACGACGGGTACGCCGATGTTGCCGCCACCGGCGTTGAGCCCGAGCGCCCACCCCTTCTTCCGCAGCGGGAAGAAGGAGTTGATGTTGGTCATGGAGGAGGCGAAGTTGCCGCCGCCGACACCGGTGAGGAGGGCGCAGAGCATGAAGGTGGTGTAGGAGGTGCCGGGTTCCATCACGGCGAAGGCCGCGACGGTCGGCACGAGCAGCATGCTCGCCGAGATGATCGTCCAGTTGCGCCCGCCGAAGCGGGCGACGGCGAAGGTGTACGGGACGCGGGCGACGGCCCCGACGAGCGTCGCCATGGAGACCAGGAAGAACTTACCGGCGGGATCGATCCCGTACTCGGGCCCCATGAACAAGACCATCACGGACCACAGGGTCCAGATGGAGAACCCGATGTGTTCCGAGAGGATCGAGAACACCAGGTTCCGCCGGGCGACGCGCTCCCCTCCCTCCTCCTTCCAGAACCTCTCGTCCTCCGGGTCCCACCGTTGGATCCACATGCCAGACCTCCGCATCTCCACAGCCGACGGCTGATGATCCGAAGGTAGGGAGACCGGGTTTCAGCTCTGTGGCACGCGGTGACCGGCGGGGAACGTTGCTCTCACCTGGGGGCGGGGTGGGCGGTGAGGGCTCCCTGACGGGGTGCGCGGTGAGGGTCCGCGGGCGGAGGGCCGTCCGCGCCAGCGGGCGGAGGGCCGTCCGCGTCGCGGGGGCCGTCCGTGTCCGCTGGCGGAGGGCCGTCCGCTGACGGCTCAGGCCTTGTTCACCCACGGGAGTACGTCACTGCCGCCGCCCTTGTCCCACTTCAGGGTCACTTCGTCGTTGGCCTGGGTGAGGTCGGCCGAGATGTACTTCGCGTCGTCGCCGGTGCCGCACTTCAGGGCGATACGGAAGCCGCTGCCGCCCTGCTCCTGCCCGAGCCCCATGCAGAGGCCGTCGCCGCCCGCGTCGATGTACGAGACGGAGTGCTTGCCCTTGCCCTGCCCCGAGGCCAGCTTGGCGCCGATGGTGAGGGTCTTGGCCTCGTCGTTCTGCCACTGGCCTTGGTAGCCGGTGTCGCCGGCGGGCCGGGTCGCCTCGGAGGGTTCGTCGAGGGGGTCCTCGGTGGTGGGAGCTTCGGAGGGTTCCGGGGAGGGCGCCTCTTCGGACTCGGAGGCGGAGGGGCTGGCCGCCACGCTCTTGTCGGCCTTCGGCTTCTGGTCGCCGTCGCTGTCGCTGTCACCACTGGTGACGAGGAAGATACCGCCGCCGATGAGGGCGACAGCCACGACGACGGATCCGATGACGAGGGCGAGCTTCTTGTTGCGGGGGGCTGCGGGGCCGCCGGGCGGAGGGGGCGGTGGATAGGCGGCGTACTGGGGGTCGGGCTGGCCGAAGGGTTGCTGCCCGTAGGGGCTCTGGGCGCCCTGGGGCGGGTGGCCGTAGGGGCCTGGCTGGGGCTGACCGTAGGGCTGCTGGCCTTGCGGGGGCTGGCCGTAGGGCGGTTGGGCGGGCGGCGGTTGCGCGGGCGGCGGGCCCGCGTACGGGTTCTGGCTGCCCGGGTTCTGGCCGTCCGGGTTCTGGGGCGGCGGGGCCCCGTAAGGACCAGCAGGCGCCCCGGGTACGGGCTGCTGGGGCTCCTGCGGCGGAGGGCCGAATCCTCCCCGCGGGTCCTGCGGCGGCTGGCCGGGAGGCTGGGTCATATGGGTTCGGATCCCCTCGCTGTCCGGCCCTTCGCAGAGCCCGGCGGAGACCCCCTGCCCCCGCCCACTCCCCAACATCCACCACCCGCCATCCACGGCACAAGCCCCGCCGGTGCCGACCGGAAGGCGCGTATCGTCGAAATAGGTCGTCTGTCGAACCCTCGCGGAGGGTGGTGTGCCCAGTGATCGAGCATCGGATATTGGGGCCGGAGGACGGTGAGCTCCGTCAGCCGGAGCAGGCGTGCGGGGACCGGTTCCTGGTCGACAGCCGTGAGCAGGATGGCCGCTTCACGCTTGTCGAGCACCGTCTGCCGCCAAAGGTCCTCGCAGCCCCGGTGCACAAGCACACTCGCGAGGACGAGTTCAGTTTCATCCTCGAAGGGTCGGTCGGTGCGAGGTTCGGTGATGAGGAAGTCGTGGCCGGGCCCGGCGATCTCGTATTCAAGCCACGCGACGAGTGGCACACGTTCTGGAACGCGGGTGACACCCCGGCCCGGTTGCTGGAGATCATCTCTCCGGGAGGCCTTGAGGAGCTGTTCCGGTGGCTCGACCGGCAGAGCGAGGAGTTGAGCCCGGAGGCGATGCAGCAGAAGGCGGGGCTCTACGGCTGCTCGACGGACATGGAAGCGACCATGGTCCTGGTAGCGAAGCACGGCCTCATCTTCTAGAGCTCTCGCCCCTCCATGCCGGGCCCACACCACTCGCACACCCCGCGGCCTCCCCCACCTCGAACCACAACAACTTCCCTCCACTGCCGAAGAGCTGATCCCCGAGCGGCCACCCGCCCCATGCGTCAGCACACTGCCGTACGAGGAAGAGCCCACGCCCGCTGTCGGAGTCGGCCGGCGCGGGCGGTGCGCCGAACGCACCGGGTGGCTTGTCGAAGGGTTCGGGGATATGAGGGTTGCTGTCCCACACCCCGACCCGAAGCCGCCCGCCCCGAACGGACCGCAGCCGCAGGGAGGAAGGCCCTTTGGTGTGCCTGTAGGCATTGGTGACCATCTCGGACGTCAACAGCTCGGCCACGTCGAGCAGTTCACCCATGCCGTGCCCGGTGAGCGCGGCCCGCAAGGTCATACGGGCGACGCGGGGCGCTCTTGGATCGCGGGGCAGATGAAGGGCGTAGGACCAGCCTTGGGGTGGGGCTACGGTGACCATGGAGGCTCCTGGGAGGAAGGGGGTACGAGCCGCCCGGGGACAACTCCCAGCGGTGGCGGTACCGCTCGGTGCGGTGCTCTTCCGACTTACAGGTGCGGCTAGTTGAGCGGCATGACGACCACCGTAGGGCAGCCGGTGTGATACTTGATACCAAACAGGAGATGAGCTTCATGTTTCCCTCGTGTGGGTGACCCGAGGGTGCAATTCGAGGAGAGAGAAGGCATACGTGCCGCCCAGCACCAATCCGACCCTGCGTCAGCGGCGACTAGGAACAGAACTGCGCAGGCTCCGCGAGCACGCAGGGCTTACCGCGACCGCCGCCGCCACGCTTCTCGGGCTCAAGCAGGGGCAGATCAGCAGCATCGAGGCAGGCCGATACCCCGTAAGCGCTGACCGCGTCCACACCTTCGCCCGCAGCTACAGCTGCGCTGATGCAGCCCTCGTCGACGCCTTGGCTTCCATGACGGGCGGCCGGAAGCGCGGCTGGTGGGACCAGTACCGCGATCACCTGCCCGTCAGCCTGATCGACCTTGCCGAACTGGAGCACCACGCCTTGGAGGTGCGTGTCGCCCTGGTGATCCACATCCCGGCGCTCCTGCAGACCACGGAACACGCCCGCGCACTGTTCCGCGAGGTGGTCCCACCCATGCGGCAGTACGAGATTGAGCACCGTCTAACGCACCGCATGAAGCGCCAGGAGATCCTCCACCGAGCAACTCCGACCCCGTACACCGCAGTCATTCACGAGTCTGCTCTGCGGATGGGGTTCGGCGGCGCAGGCGTGAGCCGCGCGCAGCTCCAGCACGTCAATGAGATGAGCGAACTGCCCAACGTGACCGTCCGAGTGATCCCCTTCGGACACACCCCGTTTCCCGGGACCGGGCAGTCCGTCGACTACCTAACAGGACCGGTGCCGCGGCTGGACACCGTCCAGCTAGACACACACCACGGCTGCGAATTCCTGGATGCAGAGGCACAGTTGGCCAAGTACCGCTCTGTGCTGGACCGCATGGAGAAGGGCGCGCTCAAGCCGTCTCCATCACGCGACCTGATCCACAAGCTGACCCAGGAACTCTGAGGACGAACCATGCACACGCACAACTGGCAGAAGTCCACGTACAGCGGCGACGCATCGAACTGCGTCTACATAGCCGCCACCCCGGACGGCACAATCCGCCTCCGCGAAAGCGACGACCCCGACGTCACCCTCACGACAACCCCCGCCCGCCTCCACGCCCTCATACGCACCCTCAAAGCCACCCCATGCTGACCGGTTGCAAGAAAGTCCCGCTGACACGCCGCCAATCACCCCGCCCACTGAGACTCTCCTGCAACCGACGCAGCCTCGCCCCCCCCCCCCCAGCGAGGAGCACTCAGCGGTTGATGGACTGGATCTCCTCCACTGCCACTTGCTGATCCGCGCCGAACTCCCCTGCGGGAAGGTCACCGCCCTCGCCAGTGGTGCTGGTCCAGCTGATCTTCCAGGTGAGGGTCGCCTGGAGGTTGTACGAGCCGTCGCCGGAGGACCGCAGGTACTTCACACCGCACGGCGGCAACGTGTCGGCGGGCGTGCCCTTGGCGCGGGGTACGCCGATCTTGCCGTCCTCGATGGGGCATTCCCCGGAAGCGGGGTAGGTCTCGGCGTCCGTCGTCCCGGGAGCGATCTTCATGGAGATCGGTTCGGCTGTTGTCGTCGCGGAAAGACCGGTGCCCGGAAGGCTCGCGGTCACCGAGATCTTCTTGAACTTGGCCTTGTCGAGCCATACCCACGTGGGCAGGTTGACCTTCGTATCACCCTCGGGAGCCATCTCGATCTCGGTGCCAGGGACAGGGAGTTCGTCGTAGGCATACTCGGCGAGGACCCTCGGGGACACCGCGAGCGGCTCCTTGGGAGTCTCCCCGTTAGGAACCCAGAAAGGTAGTTTGTCGCATGCGCCGGCCTCCGGGTCATCCTTCCGATTGGGGTTGACGGCTGCCGCCCAAAACTTCCCCTCGCCTTGCTTGTCGAGGTTGTAGTTCTTGTATGGGTGGCCCTCCTTGTAGTAGGAGTCATACACACCTCCAACCAGTTCACCGATCCCCATGATGCTGACCTTGCGCCAAGCCTTGACCGTGGATTCAATCTCCTTGGGCGAGAACGCTGGCTCGTACCAGCAGGCCGGGGGTGTCCAATCACTGTCAACGGAAGACAGATCCCCAGTCTTGGCCGAATTGGAACCACCACTTACGGACGTCTGAACCTTCGTCCGTACATTGATTTTCCCCTCATCTACACCGCCCTGAGCGCTACCGCGCTGATTACTGCTACTCCCCTTGCCACCGCCTGCATAAGCAGGGGCGGGCAATGCGACCAGGGCGAAAGCCAAGGCTGGCGTAGCCAAGTTGACGTATTTCCGCAGACCGGTCACATGCACTTCTTCGCTCCGGGGCCGGACGTCACGTTGACGGACTGCCAGACCCCGTCGGCGTTCTTCTTCAGTTGCTCACTGAAGAAGGTGTAGTCGTCAGCCGACGCCGGGGCAGAGCGGTCGACCTTCTTGGTCTTGCGATCCATGGGGTATGTCTTCGTCGCGTCGGCGCAATATGTCAGCGCTGCCGCGCCACCGGCACGGAAACTGACTTCACGCTGGTAGTAGCGGGTGGTTCCGACGAAGCTTCGGCCGTCGTCGTAGAAGGACTTGATGTAGGAGGCGGCAGATACAAGCGCTTTGTCCTTGTTGTAGAACTTCAGCGCCGCCTGTGCAGAGTCTTCGCCCACGGTGATAGCGGAATCAATTGCCTTAAGGTTCTGCTCGTTGTCCGCCAGTACCGAGTCCTTGGCCTTGTCTCCGGTACTCCCGCCCTCGAAGACGTGCTTGACGTCCTTCGGCAGCTTGATCTCCGGCCGGTCGATCCCGTCATCGGAAGCTGTCGGAGACGGTGACTCTCTCTTCTCGCCGCCAGACTCCGCACCCGCGATCTTGTCGTTCGACGCGGAGTCGCCATCGCCACCCCCGCAAGCAGAGAGCGAGAGGACCGCGGCAGCAGTGAGGGCGGTCGCTGCGAGCAGGGTGGGTCGGCGAGTCACGGTCAGCTCCTGGTGGGACGAGGGTTCTCTGGAGTGAACCAAGCTATCCAGGAGGGACGGGAGACGTCACGTCGAGGTTGGCGCCCAGCGGGACATAGGCGGGCATAGCATCCGTACAGCACTGCCCTTGGCGCAGATCGATCGCTGAGCGCAGTTCAGCGCTCACCAACCGGTACGGGCCTAGCGCCTCTTCACCCTTTGAATCCGCGAAGTCGGCGGGCCTCACCGGGCTCTTGGGCGGCGAGGCTGCGGCAGGGCTCACCCCAGATGCGTATCCCCCAACGACACCAACAGCCTCCGCAACGCCCCGTCCAGCGCCCGGCGGTCGTCACCCGAAAGAGCCGCCAGCATCCGCTCCTCGTTCGCCACGTGGTCCACCACCGCGCGGTCGACCAGTTCGCGGCCCGCCTCCGTCAGGCGGACGCGGATCGCGCGGCGGTCGGACGGGTCCGGGTGGCGTTCGATCAAGCCCTTGCGCTCCAGCTTGTCCAGGCGGTTGGTGATCGCGCCTGATGTCACCATGGCCGTCTTGATGAGGCCACCCGCCGTCAGTTCGTGCGGGGCGCCCACCCTTCGCAGCGTGGCGAGTACGTCGAACTCCGGGAACTCCAGGCCGTGTTCCGCGAAGACCGGCTTCATTCCCTTGCTCAGCAGGTGGTCCGCCCGTTTGATGCGGCCCACCAGGGCCATCGCGTCCAGGCCTGCCGCGTCCATGTCCGGGCGCTCGCGGTGCCACTGGGCACGCAGCTCGTCTATGGCGTCGGCCTCCGCAGCCGCCGACGTTTCAGGGTCAGTCATGGTCGCGTCCCTCTCTCGGTAGGCCCGGACCGAATCTCTCAATATCTCAATGTTCAGATACTTGACGTTCGCGGACCCAGGGTTCATATTTATCTCAACGTTGAGAATAACAGCGTTCAGGGGAACCGAACCGAGGGGGAGCACACCGTGTCCATCACCAGCAGCAGCCCGCAGGCCGGCACCGCCGCCCGCACCACGCCCCGCCAGGGCCGCCCCGGTCGAGCACCGCGAACCCTCGCAGCCGCGGGCCTCGCCGCCATCGGCCCCGCCACCTGGGGTACCACCTACGTCACCACCACCGAACTCCTGCCCCCGGACCGCCCCCTGCTCGCCGCGGCTCTGCGTGCGCTGCCCGCCGGGCTCATCCTGCTCGCCCTCACCCGGCGGTTGCCCCGCGGTGACTGGTGGTGGAAGGCGGGGGTCCTGGGGCTGCTCAACTTCGGGGCCTTCTTCCCGCTCCTCTTCTTCGGCGCCTACCACCTTCCCGGCGGCGTCGCCTCGACCGTCAGCGCCGTCATGCCGCTGCTCGTCGCCGGCTTCGGAGTGGGTGTGCTCAAGGTGCGGCCCACGCGTCGCACCCTGGCCGCCGGGCTCGTCGGAGTGGTCGGCGTCGGGCTGCTCGTCCTGCGCGGCAGCGCCTCCGTCGACCTCACGGGGATCGTGGCCATGTTGGCCGCCACCACCCTGATGGCCCTCGCCGTCGTACTCAGCAAGCGCTGGGGGCGGCCCGAAGGCGTCTCGCTGCTTGCCCTGACCGGATGGCAGCTCACCGCGGGTGGGCTGGTGTTGGCCCCCATCGCGCTCTCCTTCGAAGGGCTGCCCGACCACTTCACCGGCGCCAACCTCGCCGGATACGCCTACCTCGGCATCATCGGCACCGCCATCGCGTACGCCCTCTGGTTCCGCGGCATCGAGCGGCTCCCCGCCTCCTCCGTCTCGTTCCTGGGACTGACCAACCCCGTCGTCGCCACCCTCGCCGGACTGCTCCTCCTGGGGCAGACCCTCACCCTCTGGCAGGTGGGCGGGCTCGTGCTCGTCGTGGCGAGTGTGGTGGTCGGGCAGGGGCGCCGCCGACCGGCCACAACCACGCATCGCCTGTAATCCCCCGTCCCATCCGCAATCCCCCGTCCCATCCGCATCCGCACCCGCACCCGCACCCGCACCCGCAAGGAGCAGACCCCATGCGCATCACCGTCTTCGGCGCCGCCGGCAACGTCGGCAGCCGCGTCGTCACCGAAGCCCTCACCCGCGGCCACGACGTCACCGCCGTCGTCCGCGACCCCGCCCGCTTCGGCGAGCTGCACCCGGAAGCCACGCACCGCGCAGGTGACGCCGGAGTTCCGGAGCACATCGCCGAGTTGAGCGCCGGGCAGGACCTGGTGGTGAACGCCACCAGACCCGCCCCCGGGCACGAGAATCAACACGCCGCCGTCAGCCGGGCGTTGCTCGACGGCCTCGCCCGCGCCGGAGGCGACGTACGGCTGATGATCGTCGGTGGGGCCGGGAGCCTGACCGTGCCCGGCAAGGAAGCGCCCGGCAAGGGAGGTGGCGTCCTCGCCATCGACGACCCCGCCTTCGTTCCCACCGCCTGGCGGCACATCGCCCTGGCCTCCAACGAGCAGTTCGACGCCGTCCGCACCGCCGACACCGAGGTCGACTGGACGTACGTGAGCCCGTCGGCGCTGCTCGAGCCGGGTGTCCGCACCGGCGTCTACCGGCTCGGCGCCGACGAGTTGATCGTCGACGCCGAGGGCAACTCGTCCATCTCCATGGAGGATCTGGCGGTGGCACTCCTGGACGAAGCCGAGCGCCCCAAGCACCACCGCGCCCGCTTCACCGTCGGGTACTGAACGCCCGCGCTGGGCCCCCACACTGAACACCCGCCGGGCAGGGGCAGCGCCTCAGCTCCTGTGCGCGCCACCCTTCGAAGCCGCCCGCCTGCCCTTGGGGGCCTTGGAAGGCTTCGACCCATCCGGCCACAGCCTGGGGCTCCGCTTGGCGGCCACGTCCTCCAGCCACCCCACGGCGGCGATCATCAGGCCGATCAGCGGCCAGACGAGGACCGTCATCCACAGCATGTACGTCGAGCTCAGTGCCGAGCTCCAGCGCTCGTCCTGCATGAACGGCAGGTCGTACGCCATGTCGATGATCGGCACCGTGGCCATGATGAGGAGGTTGTGCCAGAGGTAGATCGTCACCGCTCTGTTGTTGGAGAGCGTGATGAGTTTGTCCCAGCGCTTCAGGCGGCCCGGCAGTTCCTGCCAGGAGGGTGAGTACTGGAACAGGATGACTACGAAGCCGAAGGACCACGCCGCCTGGGCCAGCGGGATGTCGTTCAGGTCCCAGCCGTCCGGGCCCAGGTGGCCCGAGGCCCACCACAGGCCGAAGGCCATGATCAGGGCCGAGACCGACACCGCCACGTAGCGCGGGACGCGTGCCAGTACGCCCTCCTGGTGGGCGATGCCAAGGACCCAGCAGCTGCCGTACACCGCGAAGTCCGACACCGCGTTGCCCGTCTCGCCAGGGATCTTGACGATCTCCGTGGCGAGCACCGCCGTCAGGGCGAGCGGCGCGAACAGGGTCGCCCACGGGAGCCTGCGGAACGCCCACAGCAACAGCGGAGAGGCGATCACGAACCACAGGTACGCGCGGATGTACCAGAGCGGGCCCGCGGCCTGGGCCGGCCAGGTGTCCTCCAGGAGGCCCGCCTTGTCCCCGATGTGCCAGGGGAAGGGCGGGGCGCCGATCGGGAACACGTAGTTGAGCATGCTGACCAGGCCCCACGTGTCCCCGTGGTCCGGGTCCTTGGTGACGTTCCAGCCGCCGTAGAAGAGGAGGAAGAGTGCCACCGCGCTGAAGGCCCACATGGGAGGGAGCAGTCGGCGTATTCGGCCCCTGATCACGCCCCACGCGGGGCGCTTGAGCGAGCGCGCCATCAGCGCTCCGGCCAGCGCGAACATCACGCCCATGGACGGGAACAGGATCGTCAGCCAGGCCCAGCCGAACAGGTGGTAGATGACGACGCGGACCAGGGCCAGCGAGCGCAGTACGTCGAAGTAGCGGTCCCGGCCCGGCTTCTTGGCCGCCGCGGAAGCCGCCCCGGAAGCCGCCTCGGCTCGATGAGACGCCGGAGCGACCGGAGTCACCGCCAAACCAGGAGTCACCGCCAGGCCGGGAGGCGGCGGCACCTGCGGCAGCGGCTGCGTGGGATAGGTCATGCGACGGGCCTCCGATCAGCGCCGCCCACCCGCTGCTGCGGAATCGAGGGCGGCGTCCCAAGCACTCCCGTACGCCGGAGCTTCTGCCAGCGCAGGCGGCCACCGGTCAGGGCGGTGATCCAGGACTGCAGCAGTACGACGTACATCAACTGCCGGTAGAGGATCTGCTGGAGGGGCAGCGAGATCAGGTGGGTCATGCGCTCGCGGTCGAGCCGGAAGGCGTACGCCGCGCACACCGCCTGGACGGCGAGAACGCCGAGCCACGCGATGATCGTCTTCTGGGTGGGGCCGAAGATCAGGCCGTAGAGCAGGAAGACGTCGATCAGGGGGGCCAGGAGCGGCGCCAGGACCATGAAGAGGGACACCAGAGGCATGCCCACGCGGCCGAAGCGGCCCGAGGGGCCCGACTCGATCACCGAGCGGCGGTGCTTCCAGATCGCCTGCATCGTGCCGTACGACCAGCGGTAGCGCTGCGACCACAGCTGCTGCACCGTCTCCGGCGCCTCGGTCCACGCGCGTGCCTTCTCGGCGTACACGACCCGCCAGCCGTCCCGGTGCATCGCCATCGTGATGTCGGTGTCCTCGGCGAGCGTGTCGTCGCTCATGCCGCCGACCCGCTCGAGGGCCGAACGCCGGAAGGCTCCCACGGCGCCGGGGATGGTCGGCATGCAGCCGAGCATGTCGTACATCCGGCGGTCGAGGTTGAAGCCCATCACGTACTCGATGTGCTGCCAGGCGCCGATCAGCGAGTCCCTGTTGCCGACCTTCGCGTTGCCCGCCACCGCGCCCACGCGCGGGTCGCCGAACGGCTGCACCAGTTCGCGCACGGTGGACTGCTCGAAGACGGTGTCGCCGTCCATCATCACGATGAGGTCGTAGCGGGCGTTGGCTATGCCTCTGTTGAGGGCGGCCGGTTTGCCCGCGTTCTGCTGGCGTACGACGCGTACGTTCGGCAGGCGAAGGCCCTCGACGATCAGCGCGGTGCCGTCCGAGGAGCCGTCGTCGATGACGATGATCTCGATGGGGTGGTCGCTCGTCATGAGCGAACGGACCGTGGCCTCGATGCACTTGGCCTCGTTGTAGGCGGGCACGAGGACCGACACGGGTTCGGTGACGTCAGGGCCCCAGCTGAAGCCCCGTTTGCGTACCTTGCGCGCGTGCACGGCGGAGAGCAGCAGCATCAGGCCGAAGCGGAGCAGGACCAGGGCGCCGATGATGGCCAGGGCCACGACGAGTACGCCGGTGATCTTCTCCGAGGCTCCGACCAGGAAGACCCAGGCCTTGCCCTTCCACAGGTCGAGGCCGGAGACCGGCGCGTGCGCGCTGGGGGCGTCCAGGGCCTCGGTGAGGTTCGTGAAGCGGTAGCCCTTGTCCTGCAGATCGGGCAGGAAGGTGTCGAGCGCGGCCACCGTCTGCGAGCGGTCGCCTCCGGAGTCGTGCATCAGGACGATGGCGCCCTTGCCGTCCTTGGGGGTGGCGCGGCGGATGATCTCGTCGGCGCCGGGGCGCTTCCAGTCCTCGCTGTCGGTGTTGTTGACGACGGTGAGGTAGCCGCGGCTGCCGATGTACTTCGTCACCGGCCAGGATTTGTTGTCCATGGCGTCGGAGAACGAGGAGTACGGCGGGCGGAAGAGGGAGGTGCGGATGCCCGCGGCGCCCGCGAGGGCGAGCTGGTTCTGCGAGAGCTCCCAGTCGATGCGGCTCTTGGACTGGTACGACAGGTCGGGGTGGTTGAACGTGTGCAGGCCGATCTCGTGGCCCTCGTCCACCATGCGCTCGACGAGGTCGGGGTAGCGCGAGGCCATCGTGCCGGTGACGAAGAAGACGCCGTGCGCCTGGTGCTTCTTCAGTACGTCGAGGACCTTGGGGGTCCACTCCGGGTCCGGGCCGTCGTCGAAGGTCAGCACGAGGCGGTGGCGGGGGACGCTCAGCGTCTCCTCGGCGCCGCCACGGGTGTCGATGACCGGGCCGCCGTCTTCGAGGACCTTCTTCGGGACCTTGTCGGTGGCCGCGGGCGGCTGCACGCGGTGGTCGGCGAGGATCTCGCTGTGCGTGTAGCCGCGCAGCATGAGCATCGCCATCAGGGCGACCAGGAGGAGCAGGGGCATCAGATAGCGCAGGGGGAACCTGCGCCGCTTGGCGCCGCGGGCGGGCTGCGCGCGGCGTCGGCCGCTGCCGCCGCCCCGGGGCTGGGCGTGACTGTTCCGGGAGCCGGCGGACCGCCTCCTGTTGGTGCGGGTGTTCATCGCTGTGCGCCCTCCGAGGGCTGCTGGTCAGCGCTGTGCGGGGACTGGTAGCCGACCGACTGGGCGCGCTGCGGGGACTGTTGATCGACGACGGGCTGCATCGCGGGGACTTCGCCGCCGCCTCCGGCCGCGCCGCCCGGGGTCTCGGTCGGCGGGTCCGGGTCCGGCGTGGTGGGGTCGTCGGTCGGGTCCGGGTCCGGGTCGGGCTTCGTGGGGTCGTCGGTCGGGTCGGGGTTCCCGCCGTCGTCCGTGGGGTCGGGGTCGGGCTTGCCGCCGTCGTCCGTGGGGTCGGGGTCCGGCGAGTCGCCCGGTTCGACCTTGCCGTCGTCCGTCTTCGACGGGTCGGGCTTGCCGTCGTCGCCGGTCGCGGGAGCGGTGGTGCCGCTCTCCGACGCTCCGGGAGACGGGGTCGCGCCGGGTGAGGCCGAGGGGTCGAGGGAGTCGGCCGGGGGGTTCGGTGTGTCCACCTTGCTCGCCGGCTTCTCGTCCTTGGGGTTGATCGGCAGCCAGGGCGCGCTGGAGTTGCCCGAGAAGAGGGTGGCCACGATGATCACCGCGTAGACGGCGCAGGCTATGCCGACGAACACCCCTATTCGGCGGTACCTGCGGCTGCGGCGGCCCGTCTCGTCGACGAAAACCGGCCCGTCAGGCCCGTTCTGATCACTCTCGGCGGCCAGTTCCGCCAGCTGTCGCCCCACCCCGTCGATCTGAACGGTGACCTCGTTCGGATCATGGGTGTGTTCCGGTAGGGCATCTTCTCGCCAATTCTCCATGCGTACGCACAACCCCCACATAACCGGACTCGGGCGCGCACGACTCCGGGCAACTTGCCGTCGGACCAGGCCCCCACCCGGTCCGAGCGCCCCCCTATCACACCGCGCCCGGACTATGAATGTAGCGCACGGCGGTGTCAGTCGTACTAATCCGTCAGTCCAGGCTCATCATGATGAGTGCATCTGTGGCCGGAACCCACCCGTCTTCGGGCCTGCGCAGCCACCCGTCGGCGGCGGCGAGCTCGGCCGCGGCCGCGCGCAGGGCGTCGACACCCGGGTGCACGAGTCCCTTTCTCCACACCAGGGACACGGGCGACAGGGGTACGGGGTCGATCAAGGGTCGCAGCACCGATTCGGGCATGGCCGGAAAGTCCACCACGGTGAGGACGGGGTTGCGATTCTTGGCCATGATCCGTCCGAACTCCTCGGGGCCCACCGCGAGGGGCGCGGGCGCCGCCACCTCGATCCCGCGTCCCTCGAAAAGGCGACGCGCCAGGTCGGTCCACTCCAGCGTCCGGGGGTTTCCCGCCCCCGCGTACACGCTCTCCCCCGCGAGCGCGCCGAGCGGCACCGCGTCGAGTTCGGCCAGGGGGTGCCCGAGCGGCAGCAGCACCGCCATCGGCTCGTACCGCACGGGCTGCTGGGCGAGCCGCGCCCGCAGCGCGGGTTCGAGCCCGGCGTACCGCCCGAAGGAGACGTCGAGCCGCCCGGCGAGGATCTCGGCGGCGGCCCCGGTGAGCCCGCTCTCGAAGCGGGCCATCAGCTCGCAGTCCGGGGCGAGCGCACGGGCGCGCTCCAGGACGCGTCCGCAGGTGAGCCCCGGGCTGTTCAGGTCCACGAGCAGCGGGCGGGCCACGCCGCCGGGCCCCGCACCGCGCGTGAAGGCCGCCGCCAGGTCGTCCTGCGCCTCGATGACCCGCCGCGCGTACGGCAGCAGCCGCTCGCCCTCCGCGGTCAGCGTGACCTGGCGTGTCGTCCGCACGAACAGCTCGGCCCCCACCTCACGCTCCAGGCGTCGCACATCACGGCTCAGCGCCTGCTGGGCCACGTACAGCCTGGCGGCGGCCCTCGTGAAGTGCAGCTCTTCGGAGACGGCCAGGAAGGCGCGCAGGAGGCGGGGCTCCACGTCTCGGGGCGACGGCGCGCCGGGACGCGGGTGGCTCTGCGGGGCGCACGGTATGCCGGGTTCTGCTGTCACCCCCGGGAACTTACAACGGAAGTGCGTGAATGGGGCCCCAGTAGGTGTTGGACCTCACACCACCGCCCCGGTGAGGGTGATCCCATGCCGCCCGCCGAACCCCACGCACCCCGCCGCAACCCCTACGCCCGCCTCTTCCGGATACCCGGAGCCACCGCCTTCACCATCGGCAACCTCATAGCCCGCCTCCCCATGGGCATGTTCAGCGTGAGCGCCGTCATCATGATCGCCGGCACCCGCGGTTCGTACGCGCTCGCCGGCGCCGTCACCGCGACGGGCCTCGCCGCGACCGCCGTCGTGGCCCCCTGGACGGCGCGCCTCGTCGACCGGCACGGCCAGGCGCGGATCGCGGTCCCCGCCACCGCGATCGCCGCGCTCGGCTCGCTCGCGCTGCTGCTGTGCGTGCGCTACGGAGCGCCCGACTGGACCCTGTTCGCCGCGTACGCCGCGACGGCCACCACGCCCAACACCGGCGGCATGTCCCGGGCCCGCTGGGCCCACCTCCTGAAGGACGACGAGCGGGCCGTGCACACCGCCAACTCCTTCGAGCAGGCCGCGGACGAACTGTGCTTCATGCTCGGCCCCGTCCTCGCGGCCTTCCTGTGCGGGGCGCTCTTCCCGGAGGCGGGCACCCTCATCGGAGTCGTCCTGCTCCTGACCGGCGTCCTGGTCTTCGCCGCCCAGCGCACCACGGAACCGCCGCCCCGGGGTCGTACGCCCCACAAGGAGAAGTCGCCCCTCCACGCGCGCGGGATGCCCACCCTGCTCGCCGCCTTCCTCGCGACCGGCGCCGTCTTCGGCTCGATGGAGGTCGTGACGATCGCCTACGCCGACGCGCGGGGCCACAAGGCCGCCGCGGGCGCGATCCTCGCGCTCCAGGCCGCGGGCTCCTGTGCGGCGGGCCTCCTTTACGGGGCGGTCAAGCCGAGCGGGCCACCGCACCGCCGGCACGTCCTGTGCGCCGTGTCGATGGCGGCCTTGATGACGCTGCCGCTGCTGGCCGCCACGCTCACCGGCTCGCTTCTCGTGCTCGCCGGGGCTCTCCTTGTCGCCGGTATGGCGACGGCCCCGACGATGGTCACCGGCATGGCCCTGATCCAACAGCGCACCCCCGAGGGGCGGTTGAACGAGGGCATGACCCTCGCCGTCACCGGCCTCCTCGGGGGCATCGCCTGCGGCTCGGCCTCCGGCGGCTGGGCGGTGGAGCACCTCGGTACCGCTCAGGGCTACGCGGTCCCGGTCGCCGCCGCGTGCTGCGCGCTGCTGCTCAGCATCGCGCAGGCTTACGCCACGAGCACTCCAGGTCCCCGTTCGGTTCGGCCCCACGCTCCGAGCGCGGCCTGACAAGGACGGCCTTGTCCTCGGTCGACTTGGCGAGCGTCACGACGATCGCGTCCTCCAGAGCCTTCACCGAAGAGGGCAGGTAGTTGTTCAGGATGATGCTGAACACCAACTCGCGCCCGCCCGCGTCCTTCACGTACCCCGAAAGAGCGGACGCCCCGGTCAACGACCCGGTCTTCGCGCGTACGTTGAGGGCCGCCGGAGTCCCGCACATCCGTGTGCGCAGGGTGCCGCCGACGGACTTGTCCGGGGCGCAGGCCACCGGAAGGGACTTGTACCAGTCGGCGTACCAGGGCTCGCCCTTCGCCGAGAGAAGGAGCTTGATCAGCTGATCGGCGGGGGCGTTGTTCTTGCGGGAGAGCCCGGAGCCGTCGACGTGGCGGAGCTTGCCGGGATCGACGCCGGCCGTCTTCAAGTACGCGCCGGTGGCGGCGAGTCCGTCCGGCCAGCTTCCGGGCCGCCCTGTCGCCTCGTACCCCATCGTCTTCGTGAGGTTCTCCGCGTGCATGTTGTTGGAGAGCTTCATGAAGGGGATCATCAGTTCCTTCAGCGGCATGGACTCGTGCGAGGCGAGCGGCCGCGCGCCCTTGGGGGTGGCGAGCCCGGCCTTGGTCGGCCCGCTCACGCGCACCCCGTGCGCCTTCAGCGCGTCCCGGAAGATCGCCGCCGCGTACCCGGTCGGCTCCCACACAGCGATCCACTCCTTGGTGGCGGAGCCTCCCACGGGGACGGTGCCGGTGACCGTGATCGTGTTGGTGCCGTGCTCATGCTCGATGGTGAGGGAGTCCTGGCCTCCGGCGGCGACGGTCTTGGCGCTGACGTCGACATCGACGTAATCGGTCTTCGGGGTGACGGTCACCTTCGGCCTGTCACCGGCCTTCGCGCCCGGTGCGGCCTCGACGATGACCGTCCCGGTGTCGTAGTCGGTGTCCGGGGCGACGCTCAGCGCGGAGATCTGGGCGGCGTAGTACGCGAATTCGTCGTCTCCGGCCCAGGTGTCGCCGATGCGCTTGTCGTCGAACCGGGTGTCGTCCGCGACCAGGCGCCCCGAGACCTGCCGGACACCCGAGGCGGCGATCTTCGCGGCGAGTCGGTCGTAGTCCTTGGCGAGCGTCGTCGGGTCGCCGGTGCCGCGCAGATACAGATCACCGGAGAGCACACGGCCGTGCTGCTTGCCGTCGGTGAGCACATCGGTGGTGAAGCGGTGGTCGGGGCCGAGCCGCTCCATGGCGGCCGTCGACGTCAGGAGCTTGGTGTTGGAGGCGGGCATCAGGCGCCCGCTGGGCAGGTGCTGGTAGAGCACGTCGCCGGACGCGGCATCGGCGACGACGACGCTCGCCGCGCCGCCCTCCATCCGGGGGTCGCCGAGGATGGTGTCGATGGCTTCGGGCAGGCCGCTGCGGTCGGAGTCCGCCCCGGCCGGCGAGCTGACGGAGAGGGTGGCCGCCGCGACACCGAGCACGGCGGGCCAGATCCAGTGGCGCATACGGGCGTTGACGCGTCTCACGGGTCTACTCATGACCCAGGAGCATCCCTGACTCCGGCCCCCCGCGACAGCCCCCACTCCGGCCACGTGCGTGTCCCTTGCCCCGGCACACGGAAAAAGCCCCCCGGCCGCAGGCCGGAGGGCTTTAACCTCACATGGGAATTGTGGAGATGGCGGGAATCGAACCCGCGTCCAACGGTGCAAAAGGAGGGCTTCTCCGAGCGCAGTTCGCTACGATTTTCTCGGCCCCGGAGATCTCGCGAACAAGTCTCCGACGGGCCCAGTCACTGTTTGATTTCCCATCGAACCCCGTGACCGGGCTCGATGGTTTAGTTCCCTAGATTATGCCAGGATCCGGGTCGGGAACACTCCCGGGCTGACACCCATTAAGGGTCCTTCACTCACTGCTTATTAGGCAGCGAGGGCGAAGGACTGGGAATCGCTCTTGGAATTGGCGATTATTGGTTGCGACATATGGTTTACGAGATCATTGCCGCTTCCTCGGCTCGCTTCCCCTACTTCGACATCCGCTGTCGAAACCGATCATCCCCATGTTTTTTTATCAAACGCATGCCCCGGCTGTGCGGTGCAGTGCCCATCGTACGTGAACAACGCCCGACGAGGCCAGCCAATTCCCGCGCGGCCCGTCCGGGCCCACGGGGGGCCGGGATCTAGGCGCTGCGCTGACGTCGCTTGACGTCCGCGACCGCGCGGTTCGTCTCGCGCAGGTCCTGCTTCTCCTTGAGCGTCTGGCGCTTGTCGTACTCCTTCTTGCCCTTGGCCAGCGCGATCTCGACCTTGACGCGGCTGTCCTTGAAGTACAGGGCCAAGGGCACGATCGTGTGACCCGTCTCCTGCGACTTGGAATCCAGCTTGTCGATCTCCGCCCGGTGCAGCAGCAGCTTGCGCTTCCGCGTGGCCGAGTGGTTGGTCCAGGTGCCCTGCACGTACTCGGGGACGTGGATGTTGTGCAGCCACGCCTCGCCGTTGTCGATGTGCACGAAGCCGTCCACGAGGGAGGCCCTGCCCATCCGCAGCGACTTGACCTCGGTGCCCATCAGCACCAGGCCGCACTCGTACGTGTCCAGGATGTGGTAGTCGTGCCGCGCCTTCTTGTTCTGCGCCACGATCTTCTTGCTGGGTGCCTTCTCGGCGGCCTTAGCGGCCTTGCGCTTTACCTTTTCCTTCGCCATAGTGCGGCCATTTTCGCACTACGAGGGGGGTCCGAGGCCAGTCAATACTGTCTCGGCCCGCGTCTCGGCCCCGTCCTCGACCTCCAGATCGGGTGTGATGCCCCGGCCGTCGACCGCCTGCCCCGAAGGAGTGCGGTAGTGCCCGACCGTCAGCTCGGCGACCGAGCCGTCGGGCAGCCGGCTCGGCATCTGGACCGAACCCTTGCCGAAAGTCTTCGAGCCCACCACGACCGCGCGGCCACGGTCCTGCAGAGCGCCCGTGAGCAGCTCCGCCGCGCTCATCGTGCCGCCGTCGACCAGCGCGACCACCGGCCTGGTGGTGTCACCGCCCCGTTCGGCGTGCAGGGCCTTCTGCCGGCCGCGTACGTCGTACGTAGCCACCAGACCGCCGTCCACGAGCCCCGAGGCCGCGGTGACCGCCTCCGACACCAGGCCCCCGGAGTTGCCCCGCAGGTCAAGGAGGATTCCGGCGCCCTTGGGTGCGTCACGCACCGCTGACCGCACGCGCTCGCCGGCGCCCTTGGTGAAGGCCTCGACCTTGATCATGACGGCGCCGCCCGCGAGCCGTGTGACCGTGACGGAGTCCGTGGAGAGCCGAGCCCGGTGCAGTGTCTCGCTCCACGCGCGCGTGCCCCGCTCCAGGCCGAGCTCGACCGGGGTGCCGGCGCGGGCACCGCGCAGCAGGGAGACGACCTCGGTGACGGGAAGTCCCGCCACGCGCTTGCCGTCGATGCTGCGGAGCTGATCGCCCTCGCGGATGCCGGCCTGTTGGGCGGGGCCACCGCGCTGGACCCGGGAGACCTCGATGCGTCCGTCGGCCGCACGCCTGGCCCAGAGGCCGACGCCGGTGTACGCGCCGTCGAGGGCCTGCTCGAACTCCTGGTACTCCCCAGGGGAGTACACCGACCCCCAGCGGTCACCGCTGCGGCTGACGGCTTCTTCCGCGGCCTTCTTGCCGGACTTGCCGTCGGCCATCGCCTCGGCCGCGGCGTCGGCCGCTTCGTGGGCCGCGTCGCCGGACGAGGCGACGGAACGGGCGGACGGGGCGGGCGACTTCCGGCCTTCGCCGCTCGCCTCGCTCCAGGACCCGGTGGCCGCACCGGTGGCGAGCACGCTCGCGAACACCAACGTCAGGGTCGCCCCGCGGCGGATGCGGCGGGGCCGGGAGAGGCGGTCGCAGAACCGGTCGGGGCCTGACATGCCGGTGAGTCTAGGACAACGAAGGGCGCCGCACGGTCGGTTGAACCGTACAGCGCCCTTCGGAACAGGCGGCTTTTGTCACACCTTCAGGTACTTGCGCAACGCGAAGAACGCCGCGAGCGCGGGCATCAGCAGCCCGATGGCGAGCACCAGAGGCAGCTTGGCCAGGACCGCGTCCCATCCGATGAAGTCGATGAGGTTCATCTTCTCGGAGAGCGCGAGGCCGTGGTCGATGAGGAAGTACCGGCCCACAAGGAGCATGCCGCAGGCGACACCGCCACCGATGAGCCCGGCGACGGCGGCCTCCATGATGAACGGCATCTGGATGTAGAAGCTGGACGCGCCGACAAGCCGCATGATGCCGGTCTCACGCCTGCGGCTGAACGCCGAGACGCGCACCGTGTTGACGATCAGCATCAGCGCGACGACGAGCATCAGCGCCATCACCGCGAGCGCCGCCCAGTTCAGGCCGTTCAGAAGCTCGAAGAGGTTGTCCAGATAGCCCTTCTGGTCCTCCACGGACTGCACGCCGTCCCGTCCGGAGAAGGCGGTCGTGACGACCTTGTACTTCTCCGGGTCCGTCAGCTTGACGCGGTACGACTCCTGCATCTGGTCCGGCGTGAGGGAGTTGGCCAGCGGGGAGTCGCCGAACTGCTCCTTGTAGTGCTTGTACGCCTCGTCCGCCGTCTCGTGCTGGACCGTGTCCACGACGGGCATCTTCTTCAGATCGCCGAGGATCTGGTGCCGCTGCTCGTTCGTGACGGCGCCGGTGGTGCAGTTGGGGTCCTGCTCGGCGTCACCCTTGTTGCACAGGTAGATCGAGACGTTGACCTTGTCGTACCAGTAGCCCTTCATCGTGCTCACCTGGTCGCGCATGAGCAGCGAGCCGCCGAACAGGGCGAGCGAGAGGGCCACGGAGACGACGACCGCGAAGGTCATCGTGAGATTCCGGCGGAGACCGACGCCGATCTCCGACAGGACGAACTGGGCGCGCATGGCTCCCTTTCAGTGGATCAGTGCAGTGGATCAGTACGGGTCGTCAGTGCTGGTAGCCGTAGACGCCGCGCGACTGGTCGCGGACGAGACGGCCCTTCTCCAGCTCAATGACCCGCTTGCGCATCTGGTCCACGATCTGCTGGTCGTGGGTCGCCATGACGACGGTCGTGCCGGTCCGGTTGATCCGGTCGAGCAGCTTCATGATGCCGACCGACGTCTGCGGGTCGAGGTTGCCGGTCGGCTCGTCGGCGATGAGGAGCTTCGGACGGTTGACGAAGGCGCGCGCGATCGCCACCCGTTGCTGCTCACCACCGGAGAGCTCGCCGGGCATCCGGTCCTCCTTGCCGCCGAGACCGACGAGGTCGAGGACCTGGGGCACGGACTTGCGGATCTCGCCGCGGGACTTGCCGATGACTTCCTGCGCGAAGGCGACGTTCTCGCCGACGGTCTTGTTCGGCAGGAGACGGAAGTCCTGGAAGACGGTGCCCAACTGGCGCCGCATGTGCGGCACCTTGAAGTTGGAGAGGCGTGCGAGGTCCTTGCCGAGGACGTGCACCTGGCCGTGGCTGGTGCGCTCCTCGCGCAGGACCAGCCGCAGGAAGGTGGACTTTCCGGAGCCGGAGGAGCCCACCAGGAAGACGAACTCGCCCTTCTCGATCTCCAGAGAGACATCCCGGAGGGCGGGCCGGGTCTGCTTGGGGTAGGCCTTGGAGACGTTGTCGAATCGGATCACGGATGCACCACGGGTCGCCGGGGGTAGGTGAGCGTGACCATACGCGAAGCCGGTGTGCGAGCGCAGTCAGCGTCCTGAGTTGCACTAATTGTCGCGCATATACCACGGAACGTACCAGTCGGAAACCGACGAGGACGGGCGGGCCGCGCCGGAATCCGTGGAAGCTGGCACAGTGGTAGGGGGAACGGTTGGGTTCCCTCTAGCGTTGGGCAGGCTGTAACTGTGCGGGAGGAGAAGCGCATGACCCATGACAGGTTGGTATGCGCGAACTGCGCGGGGCCCGTGAGTGAGGGCCGCTGCCCCGTATGCCGGGCCAGCCGCGAGCGCTTGCAGCAGGAGGGACCGTTCGGCGGTCTCAGCCCCGCGGCCCTGATAGGGATGCTCGTCGTGCTGATCGCGGCCGTAGCCTTGCTGGCTCACCAGACCGCCTAGCGCGCCCAGGGCGCGCGCCAGGACATCAGAAGGGCCCGGAGCCATCCGCTCCGGGCCCTTCTGTCATGTCGTGCGACGCGTCAGTGACGCGATGCCCGCCCTTCGTCAGGCAGCGGCACCGCGGTTGCCGGCGAAGCGCGGCAGGATGCGGAAGCCGATGCCGCCGGCGATCATCGTCGCGGCGCCGATCAGCAGGAACGTGGTCTCGGCGGCACCCGTCTCGGCGAGCTCGCCCTTGTCGGCCTTGTCACCCTGCTCGACCGGGGTGGAACCCGTGTCGGTCAGGCTGTCCTTGCCCTTGCCCTGCTCGACGGGGTTGGAGCCGCCGTCGGGGTCGTTGTCGTTGCCACCGGTGCCGTTGCCGCCGCCGGTGCCGTTTCCGTTGCCGTTACCCGGGTCGCTCGGGCCCTGGGTGGGCTCGCTCGGGTCCGTGGGGTCCGTCGGGTCCTCGGTGGGCGTACCCGGGTCCGTCGGGTCCTCGGTCGGCTCCGTGGGCTCCTCGGTGGGCTCGGTCGGCTCCTCCGTGGGCTCCGTCGGCTCCTCGGTGGGCTCCTCGGTCGGCTCCGGAATCTCCGTGGGCTCCTCGGTCGGCTCCTCGGCGTCCTCGCCGATACCGACATCGACACCGATGCCGTTCTCGTCGGCGCTGGCGCTGGCGCTCGCGCCGCCGAGGTCGACACCGACGTCGAGGGCCGAGGCGGCACCGGCGGCGGTCAGCGAAGCACCTGCGGCGATCACCGCGCCGGCCGCTATGCGTGCTACGCGGATCCGCGTCTTCTTGGTCATCTGGCTGCTACCCCCAGTAGCTGAATCGTCAGTGAGGCAGCGTCCGGGACTGCGTTCGTCGGGGCGCTGGATCGGCCCCCACAGATCGCACGCGCCCCAGAGATACGCATGCCGCTCGGTAGCCTTTCCAGTTTCCACAGCAACGTCAAGGTCGTTGCGCGCGCGATGTCTGAAATAGCAGCAGTTGACCGGCCTACGGAGATGTGACTGTGACGTAAAAGGCAACTGCCGCCTCAAGAGCGGCAGTTGCCTTGTCGATAAAGCGGCGCTTACTTCTCCTGCTGCTTGCGCCAGCGAATTCCGGCCTCGAGGAAACCGTCGATCTCGCCGTTGAACACGGACTCGGGGTTACCCACTTCGAAGTCCGTGCGCAGGTCCTTGACCATTTGGTACGGGTGCAGGACGTACGAACGCATCTGGTTGCCCCAGGAGTTGCCGCCGTCTCCCTTGAGGGCGTTCATCTTCGCCTGCTCCTCCTGGCGGCGGCGCTCGAGGAGCTTGGCCTGGAGGACGTTCATCGCGCTCGCCTTGTTCTGGATCTGCGAGCGCTCGTTCTGGCAGGAGACGACGATGCCGGTGGGCAGGTGCGTCAGGCGGACGGCGGAGTCCGTCGTGTTCACGCCCTGGCCGCCGGGGCCCGACGAACGGTAGACATCGATACGCAGCTCGGACTCGTCGATCTCGATGTGGTCGGTCTGCTCGACGACCGGGAGGATCTCGACTCCGGCGAAGGAGGTCTGGCGGCGTCCCTGGTTGTCGAAGGGCGAGATGCGGACGAGACGGTGCGTGCCCTGCTCGACCGAGAGCGAGCCGTAGGCGTACGGGACCTGGACGGCGAAGGTGGTCGACTTGATGCCGGCCTCTTCCGCGTACGAGGTTTCGTAGAGCTCGGTCTTGTAGCCGTGCCGCTCGGCCCAGCGCAGATACATGCGCTGGAGCTTCTCGGCGAAGTCGGAGGCGTCGACGCCGCCGGCCTCCGCGCGGATGGTGACGAGCGCCTCACGGGCGTCGTACTCACCGGAGAGGAGGGTGCGGACCTCCATCTCGTCCAGCGCCTTCTTGACGGCCGTGAGCTCGGTCTCGGCCTCGGCGCGGGTGTCCGAGTCGTCCTCCTCCTCGGCCATCTCGAAGAGCACGCTGAGATCATCGATCCGGCTACGGAGCGCCTCGGCCTTGCGGACCTCCGCCTGGAGGTGGCTCAGCTTGCTGGTGATCTTCTGTGCCGCTTCAGGGTCGTCCCACAGGGACGGCGCGGCCGCCTGCTCCTCGAGCACGGCGATGTCTGCCCTCAGCTTGTCGAGGTCCAGGACGGCCTCGATCGACTCCATGGTCGAGGAGAGGGACTTGAGCTCTTCGGATACATCGACGACTGCCACGGGTCCAGCCTAACGGCTGGGCGCAAGCGGTCTGGCCTCCCGGCCTGGGGGGCGGATCTCCGCGGCTCCCGGGGGCCTGCCCTGCGGGCCCCCGGGAGCCGCCTGACCTCGGCATGGCCCCGCCCCCACGGCCCGCTGACCGCCGGTCCGGGCCCGGGGCAGGGGCGCCTGCTGCCCCGGGCGGGCGGGGGGTGCCGCTCCTTTTGCGGGCCTTCTGTGCGGGTGGGGCCGTGCGGCGCTGGGCCGCGGCGCTGCGGGGCTGCGGGGCTGCGGGGTGCCCCTGCCTGGCGGGCCTTCTGTGCGGCTGGGGCCGCGGGGTCCCTGCAGCCCGGTTCGGGGCGTCCCTGTCCCGCCGCTTCGCGGCGGATTTTTCCCTCCCACCCACCCGATTGCCCGGGGGGGGCGGGTGGGGATCCGGCGTGAGGTGGCGGGACGGGGGTGCCCCGGGTCAGCAAACGCCCGCACCGACGTGACGCCGGGTGCTCGGGTGGGTGGGCGGGAAACCATCCGGCGCGAAGCGGCGGGACTGGGCCCCCCAGGTCAGCAACGCCCACGCCGACGTGGCGCCGGGTGCTCGGGTGGGGAATATCCGGCGCGGAGCGGCGGGTCAGTCAGTTCCCGTGAAGCCGCAGGGCAGTGGGAGTCCGCGTAGGCAGGCCAGGAGCGGTGCCCCGGGAAGTGGCGCCCCCGAGGGATTTCGCGAAGCGGCAGGGACCGCCCCGGGAGGGGGAGGGTTATGGCGCCGAAGGGGACGAGTTGTGCGTGTCCTGGGGCTTCGCGTCCGCGTCGTCGCCGCTGGTGGCCGCCCAGGTGCCGATGCCTGCCGCGGCCACCAGGACCGCTCCCGCCACGCCCAGCGTGATCCTGCGGCGGCGCGCGGAGGCGCGGTGGCGGGCCGAGCCGGGGCGGGCCGCTCCGGACGCGCGGGGAGCGCGGGCCGTGCCCCGGGCGCCCCCGGCGAGCTCGTCCGGACCCGGGACACGCATGGAGGTGTGGGTGTCGCGGTTCGAGTCGGGGGACGAGCCGGGGACGAGGGGGACCGCCCCGCGCCGGGGCGCGCCCGCGGACGGCTCCGGCGCGGGCTCCTCCTCCGCCTCCTCCAGAAGGGGCTCCGAGTCCGGCTCGTCCA
Organism: Streptomyces sp. NPDC050147; assembly: GCF_040660195.1. Classification (NCBI taxonomy): domain Bacteria; kingdom Bacillati; phylum Actinomycetota; class Actinomycetes; order Kitasatosporales; family Streptomycetaceae; genus Streptomyces; species Streptomyces sp. NPDC050147. The sequence continues at coordinate 63,128 of NZ_JBFALJ010000027.1, forward strand.
CGTCCAGCGGCGGCATCCCCGCCACCAGAGGCTGCAGCTCCCGCAGGCGCGCGGCGAGCTCGGAGGCGCGCAGGCGGGACGCCGGGGCCTTCGCCAGGCACTGGACCATCAGCTGCCAGAGTTCGTCCGGGATGCCGGGGAGGGGGACGACCGTCTCCGTCACGTGGCGGCGCAACACCGCTCCGGGGTGCCCTCCGCCGAACGGGGTGAAGCCCGCCAGAAGTTCGTACAGGACCGTCGCGAGGGCGTAGATGTCGACCGCCGCGCGCGGCGGCAGGCCCTCGATGATCTCCGGGGCGAGGTAGTCGGGCGTACCGATGATCTTCGTCGCGCGGGTCCTGCGCGGTGAGTCGATCAGTTTGGCGACGCCGAAGTCGGTGAGCAGGGCGGGGTGCGAGCCTCCGGGGCCCAGTGGACCCTGCATGTCGAGCAGGACGTTCTCCGGCTTCACGTCACGGTGCACGATGCCCGCCGCGTGTGCCGCGGCGAGGCCGTCCGCCACGTCCGCCACGATCGCCACCGCCGCCTCCGGGGCGAGGCGGCGCTCACGGTCGAGGCGGGTGCGCAGGTCCGTGCCCCGGACGAGGTCCATGACCAGGGCGAGGTCGTTCCCGTCGACCACCAGATCGTGGACGCCCACCACGCGCGCGTGGTCGAGGCTGAGCAGAGCCGTGCGCTCCTGGACGAAGCGGCCGACCAGCTCCTGGTCGGACGCCAGGTCCTCGCGCAGCAGCTTGATGGCGACGGGGCCCTCGGGCCCCTCGCCGAGCCACACCGTGCCGGCGCTGCCCCGACCAAGGATCTGGTGGGCGGTGTACCGGCTGCCGATCTTGCGTGCCAAGACTGCTCCTACGGATGCGTGTTGGCGACAAAACTACGCGGCCTCGAAGCCAACCTTCACTCCAGGAGCAGAAATCACCCCGCAGGTGTCGACAAATCCCCAGAGTCGGGAGGGGATTCGCCCATCACTGACCACCGGGCGGCTAATTGCCGCCCAGTTTTCCGATCCAGCCGGAGACGGTGTCGTACCAGTCCGTCAGCTGTTCCCAGTAGCCCTTCGTCGTGCCGATCCACTCCTGGAGCGGGCTCAGCTCCCAGACGAGCCAGCTCGCCACGAAGAGGATGATGATCGTGAAGAGGCACCCCTTGAGGCAGCCGAGACCCGGGATCTTCATCGGGTTGGAGCTGCGCTGCCGCGGCTGCCTGGGCTCGCGCGGCGGCCGTCCCGCGGGCGGCTGCTGGGGCGGCGTCTGCTGCGGCGGCGGCGCGTACTGCTGACGCTGCTGGGGCTGCGGGGCGTACTGCTGCGGGCGCTGCTGCTGCGCGTGCTGCTGGGGGCGCTGCTGCGGCTGCGGCTGCTGCACCTGGCGCTGAGGCCGACGGCGGCGCAGCGGGTCCTCGCTGGGGTCCAGGTACGACTGGACCTGCGTCTGGTCGTTGCGGTCCCGCGCGGCCCGCATCTGGCTCTGCCAGGGGTGCGGGTCGTTCGGGTCGGCGCCCGGCTGGTTCGGCGGCACCGGCGGCATGACGGCCGTCGGGTCGGCCGCTCCGTGGTCGCCCGCACCTCCCGCGCCGGGACCGGAGCCGGTGCTCTGCATGACGCTCGTGGCCGCGTTCGGGTCGTACGAACCCGCGTTGTTCGGGAGCACCTGGGTGGGATCGGCGGCGCCTGCCGTCCCCGGCACCGTGGTGGGGTCCGGGTCGGGCGCCAGGAGGGCGCCCACGCCCTCCGCGGCGGCGATCTGCGCGCTGGACGCGTGCACGCCCACGCCGTCCGCGACAGCCCGCAGGGCGCGCGCGAGGTTCTCGGCGCTGGGGCGGCGCTCGGGGTCCTTGCTGAGGCAGCGCTCTATGACCGTCCACAGGGGACCCGGGACCGTGGAGGGACGGCGCGGTTCGGCGCTCAGGTGCTGGTGCAGGACTTCCAGGGCCGAGCCGCCGCCGAACGGCGGACGTCCGGTGACGAGCTCGTACAGGAGGATGCCGGCGCCGTAGATGTCGACCGCGCTGGTCTGCGGGCGGCCCTCGGCGGACTCGGGCGCCACGTACGCGGGCGTACCGACGAATTCGTGGGTGCGGGTCAGGCCCGGGGAGTCGGCGAGACGCGCGATGCCGAAGTCGGTGAGCATCGGGTGCATCGCACCGTCGGCATCCTGCTTGAGCAGGACGTTCGCGGGCTTCAGGTCCCGGTGCACGACCCCGTCCGCGTGACTCGCGGCGAGGGCGTCGGCGATCTGGGCGGTCATGAGGGCCGCCGCGACCGGCGTGAGCGGGCCGTTCTCGCGGAGGTAGCGGTGCAGGTCGGGGCCCTCCACCAGGTCCATGACGAGGGCCAGGAGCTCCCCCTCGACGACCAGGTCACGGGTCCGCACGATGTTCGGGTGCGTGAGCCTGAGCAGGACGGACCGCTCGCGCAGGAACCGCATCACGATGTCCGCGTCGTTGGCGAGCTCTTCCTTCAGGACCTTGATCGCGACGGTCTCGCCGGGCTGGCCGGCAACGGCCGCCTCGGCACCCGCGGTCTCGCGCTGGCGGGCTCGCCAGACGGTGCCCGTGGCGCCGCGCCCGAGCGGCTCCTCGAGCAGGTACTTGCTGCCTACCGGCCGCACGTCATGCGCTCCCTGCTGATCTGGCTGATCTGTCCGGACCCGGCTGCCCGCCGGAAGGTGTTCCGACCCACTGTAGTGCCGCCGAACGGGGCACCGGCCGGTCACATTCCACGCCGGCCGCCGGGTGACCGGCCAGCTGTTCGGTGGAAAGACGCCTCATGGGGGCCGTTGGTTGCCGGATGGCGTCGAATTGACCTTCGTCACGTTGGAATGACGGACGATCGCAACGGTCCAAGCAGGCACTTTTCCGAGCAGAGCCGACCAATCAAGATCACATACGGGTGGCCGCCGGGCGTGTTGTCAGTGGCAGGTGCGAGGATGCTTGTCTGTTACTGGCCGACGTGGCCGTGTGCGGTGGGGGGAATCACAGCGCGAGTCCCCGTGCCCGGCGGCAAGGGCAGAAGGGACCGCTGACGGCGATGCAGATCCGGCTGACCGTCCTCGGGCCGCGCAGCGGCCAGACCGCCGAGGCCCATGGCCGCCCCGTCGCGCCGCGCGGCGCCTGCGACGTGCTGGTCACCGCCCCCGCGGGGACCGCTCTGGCCACCGTCGCCTCCGGTCTCGCCGCCGCCGTCGCGGGCGGCGAAGGCCCCGCCGTCCTGTACGCCGAGTCGGAGCGCCTGGACGCCCAGCGCTGCACCCTCGGGGAGCCACCACTGATAGACGGAGCGGTGCTCTCGCTCGGCTCCCCCGCCGAACCCGGCCCCGAACTCGCGGGAGCCACCGCCCAGTTGCACGTGGTCGCGGGCCCCGACGCGGGCGGTGTGCATCTCCTGCACGGCGGTCAGATCCGCGTCGGCCGCTCGGCGGACGCGGACGTCCCGCTGGACGACCCGGACGTCTCGCGGCTGCACTGCGCGGTGACGCTCACCCCGGACGGCCAGGTCACCGTCACGGACCTGGGGTCGACGAACGGCACGACGGTGGACGGACTCGAGATCACCGACCGGCCGGTGCGTCTGACCCCCGGCTCCCTGCTGCGGCTCGGCGAGTCCGCGCTGCGGTTCACCGCCGGGGACGGGACGGGCGGCGCGCTGCCGACGGCTCCGGACGGTGAGGGCCATGTGCGCGTGCGGGTCGTCGCGAGCGCCGAAGCCCCCCACGGCGCGCCCCCGGAAGCGGGCCGCACGCCCTTCGAGGGCACCCACCACGCGTACGGCTCCGCGAGCTGGGGCGCAGCGGGCGAGGGCGGCGGGGGCGGGGCACACGGCCAGACGTCCCTCACCGATGTTCCGCTCGTGCCGCAGCAGGGCGGCGCCCCGGACGCCGAGAGCACCCGTGTCGGCACCCCCTTGCGCGGGACACCCGTGCCGCGCACGCTCCGCAGGCGGGGCGGCCTCTCGGCCTGGGCCCGGCGGCTGACGGGCGCCCGTGACGACGAGCACGGCCCGCTGGACGACGAGGACGACGCGTACGGGACGGGGAGCGACGCCGGTTTCCCGCAACCGGCGGCGCCCACCCCGGAGGACCTCGCGGTGGCCGCCGCCGCGCGGACCCCGGAGTCCTGGCCCGACCCCGCGGCCCTGCTGCTGACGGCGCTCGGTCCCGGCCCCCGGCTCTGGGAGCGCGGGCCCGGCCACCCCGAGGCGCTCGCGGTCCGGCTCGGCACGGTGGACCGCGCGACGCCGGACGAGCGGGGCCTGTTGCCCGCCGTCCCCGTGACGGTCAGCCTGCGGGAGGCGGGTGCGCTCGGCCTCGCGGGTCCGCGCGAGCGGCTCGCGGGCCTCACCCGAGCCGTCGTCGCCCAACTCGCCGCGCTGCACTCCCCCGACGCCCTGGAGATCGTGCTGCTCAGCACGGACCGCGCACGGCCCGCACCGGAGCGCACCGCCGAGTGGTCCTGGCTCGGCTGGCTCCCGCACCTGCGGCCCCTCCACGGCCAGGACTGCCGCCTCCTTCTGGCCTACGACCGTGAGCAGGCTGCCGCGCGCACCGGAGAGCTGCTGCGGCGCCTGGAGGACCACGAGGCGGACAGGGCGTCCGCCACCGCTGCCGACAGCGCCGCCGCGGGCGCTCCGGACGCCGGGCCCCGCACTGTGGTCGTGGTGGACGGTGACCCCGGGTCGGCCGGGCTGCGCGAAGCCGTGGTGCGGCTCACGCGGGAAGGGGCCGCTGCCGGGATCCATGTCGTCTGCCTGGCGGAGACCCCCGCCGCGTCACCCGCCTCCCCGGTGACGGCCACGTACGAGGCCGCGTGCTCCGTGTCGCCCGCCTTCCGCGCCTGCGGCGCCGTCGCGCTGCTCAGCGGTGACGTGGCGACCGCGCTTCGGCTGCTGCGGACCGTGGACGGCCGGCCCGTGGGGCACGGCACGGTCGCCGCGGTGGACGCGGTGTCGGGGGCCTGGGCCGAGCGGTTCGCCCGCGCGCTGGCGCCTTTCCGCACGGACGGGGCGCCCGGCGACGGCCACGCGCGCGTGTCCGCTCCACTGCCCCAAATGGCGCGCCTTCTGGACGAGTTGGGCCTCGCCCGGGCCACCCCCGCGTCGCTCATGGCGCGCTGGGCCGCGGCCGCCGATGATTCCGAGGCGCTGGGCGGACGAGCCTGGACGGTGCTCGGTGCGGGTCCGCGCGGCCCCGTGGTCGTGGACCTCGCCACCGAGGGCCCGCACGTCCTGGCCGAAGGCCCTTCGGGCAGCGGTCGTACGGAGCTGTTGCGTTCCATCGCCGCCTCGCTGGCCGCGGCCGAGCGCCCGGACCGCCTCGGCATGGTGCTGATCGACGGCCGGGACACCACGGGAAGCGGCGGCAGCGGGACGAACGGGGGGAACGTACGCCTGGTCGAGGGCCTCGCCGTCTGTACGGACCTGCCGCACGTCACGACGCATCTGGCCGCCAACGACCCCGTGCGGATGCGGGAGTTCGCCCAGTCGTTGACCGCCGAGCTGAAGCGGCGGGCCGAGCTCCTCGGGCGGCTCGGGTTCGCGGAGTGGCACGCGCAGGCACCTGCGGCCGGTGTGGGCGGCAGGAACGGCGTCGGTGCCGGGACCGCGGGTGGCGCCGGAGGCGATCTGGACACCCCGCCGAGTTCCACGATGCGGCTGCGGCCCGTCGCCGCCCGCAAGGCGGTGGATCCGGGGCCTCCGCTGCCTCGGCTCGTCGTGCTCGTCGATGACTTCGACGCGTTGCTTTCGCCTGCGCTCGGGTCGCCGGGGCGTCCTGCCGCGGGGTCCGTCGTGCGGGCGCTCGAGGCCGTGGCCCGGGACGGGGACCGGCTCGGGGTGCATCTGGTCGCCGCCACCGCACGCAGCGAGCGGACCCCGGAGACGGAGCTGGGGCGGCGGGCGACACTGCGGATCGTTCTGGACGCCGTCACTCCGGGACCGGAGGAGCCCGCCCCCGGCCGGGGAGAGCTCCGTACGGCCGAGGGCCGGGTGCATCCCTTCCAGGCGGGGCGCGTCACGGGACGGATTCCTCGTACGTCCACGGTGCGGCCCACGGTGGTCCCGCTGGAGTGGGAGCGGATGGGTGATCCTCCGGCCCGGCGGCCGGTGCGTGAACTGGGCAATGGACCAACGGACTTGGCGCTTCTCGCCAGTGCTCTGGAGCGGGCCGCCCGATCTGTCGCCGCGGATCAGGTGCCCTCTCTCCTGTAGTTCGGCGCCACCTTCCCTCCGGCTCAGCACCACGCGTGGCCCGAAGATCGTGACGGCACGTCACAACGCCATCACGATCACCTGGTTGACACTGTTTGCGCTCTTGCCGCCCCTCCCCGCCCGGGCGTAGACAGACCGCACGGGACTCGGCAGGGCAGAGAAACGGGGCAGTAATGCGCAGCAGTCTTCGCACACGCAGGGCACCGCACCACCGGCGTACCACCGCCAAATTCGCCGCGGCCTTCGTCGCGGGCGCGCTCGCGCTCACCGTCACCGCGTGTGGCGGGGACGACGGTGACGACGGGGACGGCGGCAACAAGGGCGGCGGCAAGGAGAACGCAGCCGCGGTGAAACTGCCCAAGCTCGACGGGCAGACCGTCTCCGTCGCCGCCGTCTGGGGCGGCTCGGAGCGGAAGGTCTTCCTCAAGGTCCTCGACGAGTTCGAGAAGCGGACCGGGGCCAAGGTCACCTTCGTACCGGCGCAGGACCCCATCATCAGCTTCCTGGAGTCGAAGGTCGCGGGTGGCCAGCCGCCGGACGTGGCGATGCTTCCGCAGGTCGGCGCGGTCGAGCAGGCCGTGGAGAACAAGTGGGCCAAGCCGGTCGGGCCCGAGGCGCAGAAGCAGCTCGAAAAGAACTACGCGCAGGGCTGGCAGGACCTCGGGGCCGTCGACGACAAGCAGTACGGCGTGTACTTCAAGGCGGCCAACAAGTCCCTTGTCTGGTACAACGCCCAGGTCTTCGACAACGCGGGCGCCAAGGAGCCCAAGACCTGGGACGACTTCATGAAGACGGCCCAGACCGTGTACGACTCCGGCGTACCGGCGATATCCGTCGCGGGCGCCGATGGCTGGACCCTCACCGACTGGTTCGAGAACATCTACCTCTCGCAGGCGGGCCCGGAGAAGTACGACGACCTCACCGAGCACGAGATCAAGTGGACGGACCCCTCCGTGAAGGAGGCGCTGACCACGCTCGGCGAGCTCTTCGGCAAGAAGGGCTTCGTCGCGGGCGGCGCGGACGGCGCGCTGCAGACCGAGTTCCCCGCCTCCGTGAAGCAGACCTTCACCGGCGGCGACCAGCCGAAGGCGGGCATGGTCTTCGAGGGCGACATGGTCTCGTTGCCGATCTCGGAGACGAAGGCCAAGATCGGCTCGGACGCCAAGGTGTTCCCGTTCCCGGCGGTCGGCAGCGAGTCCCCCGCGGTGGTCGGCGGTGACGCGGCCGTGGCCCTGAAGGACAGCAAGGGCGCCCAGGCGCTGCTCACCTTCCTCGCGTCGCCGGACTCGGCCAAGATCTGGGCTGAGGCGGGCGGGTTCGTCTCGCCGAACAAGAACCTCGACCTGGCGGCGTACCCGAACGACGTGCAGCGTGACATCGCCAAGGCGCTGATCGCGGCGGGCGACGACATCCGCTTCGACATGTCCGACCAGGCCCCGCAGGCGTTCGGCGGCACCCCCGGCAAGGGCGAGTGGAAGGCGCTGCAGGACTTCCTGAAGAACCCGAAGGACGTCGAGGGAACGCAGAAGGCGCTGGAGACGGCCGCCGCCGCGGCGTACAAGGACTGAAGCGGTGGCGTCCGTGAACGCCGGGGGCACGCCGAGTGCGGCGCTGCCCCCGGCTCCCCAGCCGCGCAAGAGCGTGACCGGCACACGCAAGAGCATGGCGGTGCTGTTCCTGGCACCCGCGCTCGTGCTGCTCGGCGCGCTCGTCCTCTACCCCATCGGGTTCTCGGTCTTCCGCAGCTTCTTCGACAAGTCGGGCGACTTCACGGCGTTCGGCAACTACAAGACGCTCTTCACCGACGACACCATCCTGACCGCGATCAAGAACAACGCGATCTGGGTGGTGGTCGCGCCGACCCTGGCGACCGGTCTCGGCCTGATCTTCGCCGTGCTCACCGAACGGATCCGCTGGGGCACGGCGTTCAAGCTGGTCATCTTCATGCCGATGGCGATCTCGATGCTCGCGGCCGGCATCATCTTCCGGCTCGTGTACGAGTCGGATCCCGACCGGGGTGTCGCCAACGCCATCTTCGTGACCGCGCACGACACCTTCGCCGAGTCGTCGGCCTTCCCGCAGGCGCATCCCAGTACGGAGTCACCGCTGAAGTCGGCGGGCGGCGGCGCCTTCATCACGCGCGAGCCGGTGAGCGCGGGCACTCCGGTGGTGCTGCCGCTGACGGGCGTCGCGCCGGACAACATGCCGGACGGCGCCGAGTCCGCCTCGGCCGCGAAGCCGGACCCCGACAAGGTCACCGGGACGGCCTGGCAGGACTTCACCCGCGGCAAGGGCCGCGGCGAGATGAACGCCCCGGACAAGGCCGAGTTCGGCTATCCCGGGATCAAGGTCGAAGCGGTCAAGGACGGCAAGGTGGTGGCTTCCACCGAGGCCGCGGCGGACGGCACCTTCGCGCTTCCCAAGGAGGCCGACGGGGCCCAACTCCGTTTCCCCGCGTCGAACTTCCGCGAGCCGTACAACGGCGTGGACTGGCTCGGCCCGTCCCTGATCACGCCCGCGGTGATCGGCTCGTACCTGTGGATCTGGGTGGGCTTCGCGATGGTCCTGATCGCGGCCGGTCTGGCCAGTGTGCCGCGTGAACTCCTGGAGGCGGCCCGGGTGGACGGCGCCAACGAGTGGCAGGTGTTCCGCAGGATCACGGTGCCGATCCTCGCGCCGGTGCTTGCGGTGGTGGCGGTCACGCTCATGATCAACGTACTGAAGATCTTCGACCTGATCTTCATCATCGCGCCGAACTCCTCGAAGGACGACGCGAACGTCCTGGCGCTCCAGCTCTACAACTCCGCGTTCCTCGACAAGGACGCGGGCGTGGCGAGCGCGATCGCCGTGCTTCTCTTCCTCCTCGTGATCCCGGTGATGCTCTTCAATGTCAGGCGACTTCGGCGGGAGGGACGGCGATGACGCGTCACCCGTTCTCCGGCTGGGGGCCCGGGGGTTACCCCCCGGGAAAGCACAGCAATGTCAGGCGACTTCGGCGGGAGGCTCGGCGATGACCACCCAAGTCGAAGTGGTGAAGGCGAAAGAGTCGCTCGGCGGGCGGATCGCGTCCGTCCTGAGCGGCACCGTCGTACGCGTCTTCCTCGTCGTCGTCGGTCTTTTCTGGCTGGTGCCGACGATCGGTCTGCTGCTCGGGTCGCTGCGCACCTCGGCCGACATGGCGGAGAGCGGCTGGTGGAAGGTCTTCAGCGCGCCGTCGCAGTTGACGTTCGACAACTACACGAATCTCCTCAAGGACGAGACGATCACCGACTCGATCCTGTCCAGCATCATGATCACCGTCCCGGCGACACTGCTCGTCGTGATCATCGGGTCCCTCGCCGGATACGCCTTCGCGTGGATGGAGTTCCCGGGGCGCGACTGGTGGTTCATCGGTGTCGTCGGGCTGCTCGTGGTGCCCGTGCAGGTGGCGCTGCTTCCGGTGTCGAAGATCTTCGGCGCGGTCGGCATCTTCGAGACGACGATCGGCGTGGTCATCTTCCACGTGGCCTTCGGGCTGCCGTTCGCGATCTTCCTCCTGCGGAACTTCTTCGCGGAGATACCCCGCGAACTCCTGGAGGCGGCACGCCTGGACGGAGCCGGTGAACTGCGGCTCTTCTTCCGGGTGGTGATGCCGCTCGGCGCGCCCGCGATCGCCTCGCTCGGCATCTTCCAGTTCCTCTGGGTCTGGAACGACATGCTGATCGCGCTGATCTTCGCCGACTCCCAGAGCCCGCCGATCACGGTCGCGCTCCAGCAACAGGTGCGGTCCTTCGGCGACAACGTGCAGATCCTGGCTCCGGGGGCGTTCATCTCCATGGTGATCCCGCTGGCCGTGTTCTTCGCGTTCCAGCGGCAGTTCGTGTCCGGCGTGATGGCGGGCGCGGTCAAGTAGCCGTCAATTAGCGATCACCCACGGCACAGGCGCATACGTTCGACGAGTGAGGCGGCCCGGCACCCGGGCCGCCTCGTTCGCGTCCATCCCCCGGATGCCGCATACGACGTAACCCGCGCGGACGTTCGGGCGTTTTCGGGCAGTATGCCCGCGTCTACCCATGGATGTGCCTTGCCCCGGTTCAGTGTCATCGTGCCCGTGTACAAGGTGCAGGCATATCTGCACGCATGCCTCGAATCAGTCCTCGGGCAGTCGTTCACGGATTTCGAGATGATCCTGGTCGACGACGCCTCCCCCGACGCGTGTGGCGCCCTCATCGACGAATGCGCGGCCCGTGACACCCGTGTGAAGACCGTGCACCTCAAGGAGAACGTCGGCCTCGGCCCGGCCCGCAACGCCGGCATGGAGCTCGCGGACGGCGACTACCTCATCTTCCTCGACAGCGACGACACCCTCACCCCCGACTCCCTGCACGCGATCTCCGACCGCATCAAGGAGACCGACGAACCGGACGTCCTGATCTACGACTACGCGCGCACGTTCTGGTCGGGCGAGGCCGTGCGCAACCAGTTCGCGAGCCTCCTCACGGAGGAGGGCCCGGCCCCGTTCCGGCTGAGCGACCGGCCCGGCCTGTTGCGGCTCCTGATGGTCGCCTGGAACAAGGCCTACCGCCGCGCCTTCATCGAACGCGAGGCCTTCGCCTTCCCGCCCGGTCTCTACGAGGACACGCCCTGGACGTATCCCGTCCTGATGAAGGCGGGCTCGATCGCCACCCTCGACCGGGTCTGCGTGCACTACCTGCAACGCCGCCGTGGCAGCATCCTGCGCACCACGACGCGCCGGCACTTCGAGATCTTCGACCAGTACGAGCGGGTCTTCGCGTTCCTCGACGAGCACCCGGAGCTGTCGGCGGCCTGGCGGCCCGTCCTGTGCAGGCGGATGGTCGACCACCTCTCGACGGTCTTCACCAAACGCGACCGCCTCCCGCGCGGCAGCCGCGCCGCGTTCCTGCGCGAGGCCCGCGCCCACTACCGCCGCTACCGCGTCCCGGGCCCCCGCCCACACTCCCGCGTCCGCACCCGCGTGCGTTACGCCCTGGTGCGGCTCGGCACGCACCGCGCCTACCTGACCCTGTGGACTGCGCTACGCGTCAGGTCGAGGGCCGGCCGGTACGCGGCGACCGCCCGGCGCCGCGCCAAGGATGCCGTGCTGCAACTGCACTACCGCGTCCAGCTCCGCCTGCCGCTGCGCGCCGACCGCGCGGTCTTCTCCTCGTACTGGGGCCGCGGCTACGGCTGCAACCCCGGCGCCCTGGAGGCCGCGCTGCGCGAACACGCCCCGCACATCCGCACCGCGTGGATCGCGGACCCCGCCCACCACCACACCCTGCCGACGGCCACCCGCGGGCTCCGCCCCGGCACGGCCGCGTACTGGAGTGCCCTCGCGCGCTCCAAGTACCTCGTGAACAACGTGAACTTCGACCGCAGGCTCGTCAAACGCCCCGGCCAGGTCATGATCCAGACGCAGCACGGCACGCCCCTGAAGCTGATGGGCCTCGACCTCCAGGACCGTCCGGCCGCCGCGCGGGGCATGGACTTCGGCGCCCTTCTGCGCAACGCCGACAAATGGGATTACGTCCTGTCGGCGAACCGGCACTCCACGCTGGTCTGGGAGCGCGTCTACCCCGCCGCGTACACCACTCTCGAGTACGGCTACCCGCGCAACGACATCTATCAGCGGGCGAGCGCCGCCGACGTGGCCCGCCTGCGCTCGTCCCTCGGCATTCCGCACGGCACCGTGGCCATCCTCTACGCGCCCACCCTCCGCGACTACCGCCACACCCAGCTGTGCTCCCTCGACCTGAAGCGGCTGCTGCGCGATCTCGGCCCCCGCTTCGTCGTCCTGGCCCGCGCCCACCACTCCTACGGGGCGCCGTTGGCACCCTCGTCGGACCGCCTGATCGACGTGTCGGACCATCCCAGCGTCGAATCGCTCTGCCTGGCCTCCGACGCCCTGGTCACGGACTTCTCCTCGCTGATGTTCGACTACGCCAACCTCGACCGCCCCGTCGTCCTGCACGCCACCGACTGGGAGGCGTACGAGGCGGCCCGGGGCACCTACTTCGACGTGCGCGAGTTCCCGCCGGGCGCGATCGCCCGCAGCGCGGACGAACTCACCGACATCTTCGCCACCGGCCACTGGCGCGGCTCACGCTCCGCGCAACTGCGCGCCGCCTTCCGAAACCGCTTCTGCGTGTACGACGACGGTCGGGCCGCTGAACGAGTTGTGAGGCATGTGGTGCTCGGGGAGACAGGGGGTCTACCGTCTGTGGCGCCACTGGCGGACCGGCAGCCGGCGCCGGCCGCGGGAGTGGCCGACGCGCCGCCGTCGCGGGCGGACGCCGCCCGGCCCACCCCGCGCTTCTAACAGCACTGTCCTTCTCGCCCCCGATCCCCGGGACCAGACATGCAGAACGCTTCAGACGCCACCTCCGCGACCACGCCCGGCGAGGACACCGGCCCGCGACCGCGCCGACTCTCCGATGTGAAGGGGTGGTTCCACCCGGTCGACCAAGTGCTCTTCGACTGGATACTGAGCCGGCAGCGCTACCGCGGGCAACGCGGTGACCTGCTGGAGCTCGGCGCGTATCTGGGCAAGAGCGCCATCTTCATGGGCGCGTATCTGCGGGCGCAGGAGACCTTCACCGTCTGCGACCTCTTCGACTCGCCCGCCCCCGACGAGGCCAACTCCGCCGAGATGGGCCGCTCGTACGCCACGCTGACGCGCCGCGCCTTCGAGGCCAACTACCGCTCCTTCCACGACGGTCTACCGCAGATCGTGCAGGAGCCGTCCTCGGGGATCACCGCGCACGTGCAGGCGGACAGCTGCCGCTTCGTGCACATCGACGCCTCGCATCTGTACGAGCACGTCCACGCGGACATCGCCGCCGCCCAGAAGGTGCTCGGGCAGGACGGGATCGTCGTACTGGACGACTTCAGGGCCGAGCACTGTCCGGGCGTGGCCGCGGCGACCTGGGGCGCGGTGGCGAGCTCGGGGCTCAAACCGCTGTGCATCACGGCCACCAAGTTCTATGGGACGTGGGGCGGTTACGACGCGATCCACGCCGATCTCGCCGCCTTCCTCAAGGAGCGGGACGACATGTGGCACGGCGCCGAGGAGGTCGCCGGCCACCCGATGATCCGGATCAGCGGCAAGAAGGCGAGGCCGCCGGAGCATCCGGTGTCCCGGCACGCGAACGAGGCGGACCCGCGACCGCCGGGCCAGGCGGCCGAGCCCGCCTCAGCGCCTTCCGGGGCCGGGGGCAGGGCCAGGAGCCTGCTGTCGTCGCTGCTGGCGCGCTCGGGGCGTTCCTGACGCGTCCGGCGCGGGCTACCGCTCCAGCAGATCGAACAGCTCCTCCCAGCGCTCCAGGACCCGCGCCTCGGAGAACCGCTGGACGTTCTGGCGGGCCCGCTCCCCCATCGCGTCCCGCAGCCGCGGATTGCCGGTGAGGCGCAGGAGGCGGTCGGCGAGGGCCTCGATGTCGCCGACGGGGGCGAGCAGGCCGTCCTCGCCGTGGCGCACGATCTCGCGTACGCCGGGCGCGCAGTCGAAGGCCGCGCACGGCACCGCGCTGGCCATCGCCTCCATCAGGGCCAGCGGGAAGCCCTCGCCGCGGGACGACTGCACGAAGAGGGAGCTCTCGGCGAGCACGCCGGGCACATCACTGGTGCGGCCACACCACCGCACAGAACCGTCCAGGCCGAGGCGCGTGCACTGCCGCCTGAGGTCGGCCTCGTCCGCTCCCGCCCCGTAGATCCGCAGCGTCCAGTCGGGGCGGTGCGGGGCCACCAGCGCCCAGGTGTCGACGAGCATGTCGACGCCCTTCTGGTCGGCGAGCCTGCCGATGCTGCAGACCACCTTCCCCTCGCGCCGCGAGGGCACCGCGGGGAGGTGTGCGAGGGCGTTCGGCATCGCGCCGACGTTGTGCATGCCGTCGCGGATCCAGTCGTCGGCGTCCTCCTGGGTGAGCGCGAGCCAGCGGTCCACGGAGGGGTAGCTGCGCTTGACCGCGCGGTAGCGGTGGCAGGCGCGGGTGTACGCGTACGACTCGTGGCTCATGCCGATGATGCGCAGGCCCGCGGTGTCCGCCTCCCTGATCCACTCCATCGGCCAGACCTGCGTGACGATGGCGACCGCTCCGGGGCGCGCGGCACGGAAGAGCTCCGAGAGCCGGTCGACGGTGCGGCGCTTGGCGGCGACCCGCGCCGCCTCGCGGCGGCGCGCCACCACGTTGAGGCGGCCGAGGCCGCGCGCCGGGCGCGGGGTCGGCGGATGCTCGCGGTAGAGGCTGGTCACGGGGTAGCCGAGGTCGTCCGGGAGGGCCAGTTTCAGCTCGGCCTCGTGGACGCCGATGACGTGCACCCGGTGGCCGTTGCCCTGGAAGAGCCGGGCCATCTGGTGGGCCCACGCGGTGACGCCGCCGAGTTCGTCGACGGTGTTCGCCACGAGGAAGAGGTCGCGGCTCTTCGTCGGGGCGGTGATCTTTCTGGTCGCGATCGTCGTGGTCATGCCCCGTCCCTCTTCGCCGTGGACCCGAACCGCTCCGCGTTCCCGAACCGCTCCCCGAAGAGCGCGTCCACCACGTCGGCCGCGGCCCGCCCCCGGTCGTACGCGCCGAACCGCGCGGCGAACGCCCGTCGGCGCTGAGCCCACGCGCGATCGGCCTGCTTCAGCGTGGCGAGCACGCGCAGCAGCTCCTCCTGCGTCTCCACCACGGGCCCGCCCGCTTCGTCCCGTAGCGCGAAGTAGCTGCCTCGCTCGGCCGCGTACGCGTCGAGGTCCGGCGCGAAGTGCACCATCGGCCGGTCCAGGAGCGCGAAGTCGAACATGATCGACGAGTAGTCCGTCACCAGGACGTCGGCGAGGCAGAGCAGCTCGCTCACGTCGTGGTGCGCCGAGACGTCGATGACGGTCCCTGGCGGGCAGACCGGGAGGGCCGCCGCCTCCGAGTAGTGGGCGCGCACCAGAAGGACATGGGTGTCGCCGAAACGTTCCGCGAACCGGCGTACGTCCAGCGGCAGTTGGACCGCCTTGTTGGTCTTGGGCAGGCCGCGGAACGTCGGCGCGTACAGGACCACCGTCTTGTGGTCGGGGATGCCGAGATCGGCGGCCACGGACGGCCGGGGGAAGCGGCCCGATGTCTCGTCGCGGGCGCGCGCCGCGACCAGGCGGTCGTTGCGCGGGTAGCCGCAGCGCAGCAGCCGCTCGTCGGGGATGCCGTAGGCGCGGGCCAGGGTGTTCACGTCGTGCTCGGAGCGCACCAGGAAGTGGTCGAAGCGGTCGACGGCTTGTCGCAGGTGCTCGCGTTGCGGGGCGTTCTGCGTCTTCAGGCGCGCCTCGTCGAAGCCCATGCGCTTGTACGCGGAGCCGTGCCAGGTCTGCAGGTACGTGGTGTGGCGCGGCTTGTCCAGGGCGTGCGGGAAGCCCTGGTTGTCGATCCAGAACTCGGCGCGGGCAAGGGCCCACAGATACCGCCAGGACCAACGGCGCACCAGGCGTGCGGAGTCGGGGAACCCGTCCGCCGAGGCGGCGTACGCCCAGGTGCAGCGCAGCCGCAGTTCCCGGTCGACGATCTCCTGGTGGACGGCGCGCGGGCTGTCGCCGTAACACCTGCCCATGTGGCTCTCGAAGACGACCGAGCCCTTGCTGACGGGGAGCCGCCGCAGCGCCCGCCGGTAGACGCGCAGCTTGACCCC
This sequence comes from Streptomyces sp. NPDC050147, assembly GCF_040660195.1. Lineage (NCBI taxonomy): Bacteria > Bacillati > Actinomycetota > Actinomycetes > Kitasatosporales > Streptomycetaceae > Streptomyces > Streptomyces sp. NPDC050147. The sequence goes on from NZ_JBFALJ010000027.1 coordinate 78,981, forward strand.
CTTGCCGCTGAGCCCGTCCCACCGCTTGCGCAGGGCGCGCAGCCGCAGCCTGAGCCCCCGCGCGGGGCGGAAGTGCGTGGCGTAGTGCAGTGCGGCGCGCAGCGTGCGGGCGGCGCGGTGGCGGGGCGCGAGGCGCAGCTCCAGCCTGTTCGCGCCGGTGACGCCGACCCCTTGGCTCTGCCCCACGGTCTCCGGTTCGGCGACGAGTTCGGTGGTCACGTCCTGGCCGTCGGCGGCGAGTCGCAGCCGCGGCTCCCAGGCGCGGTCGCGGATGCCGAGGTTCCACAACCGGGCGGTGAGGACCACCGTGGCCCGCCAGAGGACCGTGCCGCCGTCGTAGTGCACCTCCTCCACGGGTACGCGAAAGCCGCGCCGCCTCGCGCCGTGCGCCCGCACGTCCAGCCAGGCGGTGAGCGGCGGCCGGTCGGGCAGCAGACCGCCGGGCAGCACGACACGGCCTTCGAGGACCGCCTTGCCCGCCTCGACGTCGCACCTGGTCAGGCGGTTGAGGAGGCGCACCTGGGCCAACTGCTCGTGCTGGTGCCCAAGTTCACTGACGTCGAGCACTTCCCGTACGCGCGGGTCGTCGAGCCCGTCCGCGCGCCAGTAGACCTTCCCCTCCCGCTCGGTCAGCTCCGAGACGACGGTCCCCGGCCGCGCGAGCGCGTAGGAGGCGGCGAGGACGCCGTCCGTGTCGCCGTCCGCGAGCAGCCGCACGCAGACCCGCTCCACGGGGTCGAGGGCGTTCAGGGCGCGCGCGTCCACGCGGCCTTCGAGGTACGGGGCGATTCCGTCCGTGGCCCGGCGCCGCTCCTCGGCGGTGAGCCGGGGGAACGTGCGGGCGCAGGGCAGCACGTGGTCGACGAGGAAGGACCGCTCACGCAGGTCGGCCAGGTCGAGGCGGCCCAGGCTCACCAGGAGCCCGGCGACGCGGTCGTTGGCGGCGGCGAGCGCGGGGGTCTCGTGGGCGGGGGCGGGCGCCGAGCGGTGGGTGGTGATCAGGTTCGGTACGAGGGTGAGGGCGCGGACTCCGAGGGCGGCCTCGACGCCGAAGAGGACCTCGCTGTGGTCGAGGTCCTGTGCGTACCGCAGACGCGCGCGGTCGAGGACGTCGCGGCGGACGCAGAACCCGGCGGTCAGGGAGTCCCTGGTCACGAGTTCGGGGGCGTCGCAGAGGTTCTCGACACTCCTTGTCCTGGCGTGCAGCCGGTCCTGCCAGCCGGGGCCCCGCTCCTTCTTGCCGCCGCCCTCCGTGAGCCGCGTCCAGCGCCCCGCCACCAGTTCGGCCCCGGTGCGGCGCGCGGCGTCGAAGAGGTTGCGGCAGGCGTGCTGTTCCAGGAGTTCGCCCTCGCCCAGGACGATGACGTACCGCCCGCGTGCCGCGTCGAGCCCGAGGTTCCGCGCGGCGGCGACCGGCAGCACGTCCCCGGCGCGGACCAGGCGCACCCGGTGCGGCTGGTCGGCGGCGAGCTCCCGTGCCGCGTCGCGGGCGGGGCCGTCCGCCCCGGGGTCGACGACGACCGCCTCGACGTTGCCCATCGTCTGGTCGAGCACGGACCGCACCGACTGCCGCAGCGCGTCCACGTCCGCCCCCGCGACCACGACGCAGCTGACGTCGTGCAGATCCGGCGTGCTCATGCGCGGCCTCCTTCGAGCATGGCGTCCACCACACCCGCGGCGGCGTTCCCGTCGTCCAGGTCGCAGAAGACCTCGCGGAACGCGTCGTACTTGTCGGCGTACGGGGCGGTGGCGGCCAGCGGGTCGCGCAGCGCGGCGATCACCTCGTCGCTGGTGGCGAGCAGCGGGCCCGGCGCCCGCGCCTCGAAGTCGAAGTAGAAGCCGCGCAGGGTGTCGCGGTAGTGGTCGAGGTCGTAGGTGTGGAAGAGCATCGGGCGCCCGGTCTGCGCGAAGTCGAACATCAGGGACGAGTAGTCCGTCACCAGGACGTCGCTGATCAGGAGGAGTTCGCTGACGTCGGGGTGGCGCGTGACGTCGCGGACGAAGTCCGAGCCGGGGACGGTGCCGCCGACGAGGTAGTGCCTGCGGACGAGGAGCACCGTGTCGTCGCCGACGGCGCGTTCGGCGGCGTCGAGGTCGAGTTGGAGGTCGAGGGCGTAGCGTCCTGCCTGCTTGGGCTGGTTCTCGCGCCAGGTCGGCGCGTACAGGACGACGCGTCTGCCCTCGGGGATGCCGAGCCGTTCGCGTACGGAGGCGGCGACCTTGGCGCGGTCGGTGGCGTGCAGCAGGTCGTTGCGCGGATAGCCGAGTTCGAGGACCTCGCCGGTGTAGCCGAAGGCGCCGCGCAGGAGAGGCGTCGAGAAGCGGTTCGGGGAGACGAGCACGCTCCACTGGTCGGCGCGGCCGGGCAGGCTCGCCATGTAGGCGCGGTCCGCGGAGGCGTGGCCCGCGAGGTCACGGCCGATGCGCTTGAGCGGGGTGCCGTGCCAGGTCTGCACGACGTACTGGCCCTCGGCGCGCACGAACCACTCGGGGAGCTGGGTGTTGGTCACGATGTAGCGGCAGCGGGCGAGGGCCTCGTGCCATTCGGCGCTCCACAGGGCGAGCGGCGTGGCGCTCTCGGGCAGCGCCACCTGCTGGTCGCGGACCACCCACAGATGCTCCAACTCCACGCCCCTGGCCACCAGTTCCTCGTGCACGGCGCGGGGCGAGTCCGAGTACTGCCGTCCGTCGAAGCTGCAGTACAGGACGGCGTCACGCAGCGGCCGGCCGCGCTGGGCCGCGTACTCCTCGCGCAGCCTGCGCCGGCGCGGGCCGCCCCGGTCGGCGACGGGCAGCGCGGAGCCCGAGCGCAGGTGGAGGCCGTCGTGTGCGTGGCGCTTCAGGCTGATGTCGCGGCCGGACCTGGTGCGTACGAGGGGCAGTTCGCGGGCCTTGCCCGGTGCCACGCACACGGGGGTGTACTGCTCGGGGTCGCGCGCGCCCGGCTCGCGCAGGAAGAGGTTCCAGCGTCCTTCGGCGAGCGGCAGGGTTCCTCCGGGTCCTGGCACGGCCTCGGGGCGCAGCGCCGCGGAGAACCTTCCGCCCGCGATCCGTACCGGCACCGCCGCCTCGTCGCCGTGGCCGGCGTGCACGAGGACCAGCTCCCCGGCGCGGGCCTCCGCGCCCGGGTGGCTGCCCTCGACGAGCAGCTCGTCCTCCCAGCTCACGGTGGACACGAGCGGCCGCACGGTCTGGTCGCGCAGCTCCAGGTTCCCCGACGCGTTGGCGAGGACGAGGAGTTCACGGCCCGGCAGCAGTCCGTACCGCCCCGCCGGGACGTCGGGGCAGGCGGCGAGCGGTGTGCGGCCGCCGCCCTCGCGGACCACCGCGACGCCCCACGGATCGGCCTTGCGCGGCTCGCCGGTGCGCTCGTCCTCACCGGCGTGGAAGAGGCCGAGCGGCACATCGGCGCTGAAGTCGCGGCCGTTCACCAGGGCGGGGACGTGGTGCGCCTCCTTGGTGGCCCAGTTCTCCACCCGCAGGGCGTCGACGGCCTGCGACTCCCCCGGCGCGAGCCGCCCGTGCAGCCGGACGGTGCCGCCGCAGCCCTCGTGTGCGACGAGCCGCGCCGCCACCCGCTCCGTGCGCAGCCGCAGCCGCCCCTTGCTGAGGGTGACGGCCACCCGCAGGAACTCCTCCAGATACCGCACGGGCAGCCGTGGCGGGCTGACCGGCCTGACCGGTCCGGTGCGTGGCAGGAGCGCGCTGACCACGCCCATCTCAAGTTTCCAGGTGGTGCTGCGCCGCTTGGTGATGGTCCTGCGGGGGTCGATGACCGTCTCGAACCCGGACCGGTCGTAGCTGTGCAGGCCCTGCTTGGAGCGGTACGTCGCCTCGCGCGCCCGCACCGTGCGCAGCTTCAGCGGCAGGACGCGCCGCCGTCCGGCCCGCAGCCAGGCCACCCTGGCGCGCGCCCCGATACGGCCCGCCGGCAGGTTGGGGATGTAGGCGTACCCCTTGAGCCGCAGTCGGCCCTGTTCGTCCCAGGCGATGTGCGTGAGCTGTGCGAGGAGCGGCAGATCCGAACGTTTCAGGGCGACGGTCTCGCGCGGCAGTCCCCCGATCCCGGGGTACTCGGCCCGGCGTCGGCGCAGACCGCGGACCCGGAAGGCGTCGGGGTGGGACTTCTCGTACGCCATGAAAGCGAGCAGGTCGGTGACCCGGCGCCGGCGGATGAGCTGCCAGCGCACGCGCAGGGCGAGCGGCAGTGCGGCGAGGACCGCGGGGTCGACGGTGTCGGCGAAGGCGTTGGCCTGCTCCATGAAGACGTCGTGGTACGTCGCGTCGCCGTGCGGCAGGGCCTCCATGAACAGCCACAGGTCCCCGCAGAGCACCGTCGTGTCGTAGCGCCGCTTGGCCTCGGCGAACACCTCCGCCTGCGGCGTGCCCGCCGCCCGAGCCGCTTTCGACGCGAGGAAGTCGCCGGCCGCGAGGACGGCGGCGACGCGGTCGCGGACCGCGCGGGGCCTGGCACGGCGGGTGGTGATGGAGCCGTCGCGGTCGCGCCAGAGGTAGACGGGCTCCTTCAGTACGTCGACGGCCTCGGCGAGGAAGTGAGCGGGGATCATGACCGGGGTGTCCTCGAAGAGGACGCCCTCGGGGAAAGTGAGGGCGTGCCGGTCCCAGAACTCCCTGCGGAAGACCTTGTTGCAGGCGATGCGGTCGCCGAGCAGCTCCCAGTCGCGGGTGACGTGCGTGCCGCTGCGGTCGCTCCCCATCATCTTGCGGAACATCGGCGACTGCTCGCTCCTGCCGCCCGAGCGCAGCCGGTGGACGTTGCCGGTGACGAAGTCGGAGCCCGACTTCTCCAGTGCGGTCAGCATCCGCTCGTACGCGTCCCGTGGGACGACGTCGTCGCTGTCGACGAACGTCAGATACCTGCCCCGCGCCTCGCGCACCCCCGCGTTGCGCGCCGCCCCGAGCCCCGCGTTCTCCTGCTCCACAAGACGGAACCTGGCGTCCTCGGCGGCGAACTCGCGGGCGATGCGTGGGCTCCCGTCGGTCGAACCGTCGTTGACCATGACCACCTCGAGGTCCGGCATGGTCTGTTCGGCCAGCGACCGGAGGCAAGGAGCGAGAAACTCCTCGACGTTGTAGACGGGGACGACGACGGCGAGTCGGGGTGTCATGCGCTGCGCACATTCCTTCCGGAGAGCTGACGGGCACGGCTGCGCGTCCTGCTGAGGGCCACCCGGTTAACAACCACCGCCCTTCCGGGTCACCCGCCCAGAGCCATTCGAGTGAGCGCAAGAGAAGGCCCGGCGCCCGGCGGCCGAAGACCGCCGGGCGCCGGGCCCGCTCGTGTTCCGCCGTCAGGGTCAGGGCTTCACGGCGATGCGTCCCTCGTCCATGCGCAGGAGCAGCAGCCGTTCGCCCGTCTTGTCCATGAACTCGTCGACCGCCTGGCGCGACCCCTGCCAGTAGCCGTAGTCGTCGATGAGCAGGACGCCACCGCTGACCAGCCGCCCGTACAGGTGCTCCAGTTCGTGCTTGGTGGAGGCGTACCAGTCGGTGTCGAGGCGCAGGACGGAGATCTGTTCGGGTGCCTCGCGCGGGACGGTCTCCTCGACCATCCCCTTGACGTAGTGGACGCGCTCCTTGGGGTACGGCACCTTCTCGAAACCGGATTTGACGTCGTCGAGGGAGGCGACCGCCCAGATCGGGCGGTCCTTGCCCTGGAGCTTGAGCAGTTCCTCGGCGGACTTGCCGTCGCGGCGCAGGTCCTCCTCGGTGGGCGCGGTCATGCCCTCGTAGGTGTCGAAGAGGTACAGGTCGCGCTCGGTGTCACCGGCGGCGAGCAGCGCCTTGGCGCAGGCCTGCATCGAGCCTCCGCGCCAGACACCGCACTCGACGACGGCGCCGGGGATGTCGTGCCGGACCACGTGCCGGGTCGCCAGGATGAAGGCGTTCAGCCGTTCGGGAGACGTCATCGTGTACGGCTTCACCGCACGGATGATCTCCTTCGCCTCGTCGTCGTAGTCGGCGGGGAGGTTCAGGGCCTTCGGCTTCGGCTTCGGCTTCGGTGCCGGGGCGGGCTTGGGCGGCGGGGAGGCCGCCGCCCGCTGAGTCGGCACCGGTTTGCGCGTCAGCTGATATCCGGTCAGTTGCTTCAGTGCGCCATTCACAGCGCGTCGCCATGCCATGGGATCGGACAATACGCGCAAGGCATCCCTGATGCCACATTTCGTCAACATGGCGTCATTTAATGTCACTTGCTGCCGAAACGGAGTGCTCGTCGGTCTCGCGCGGCGCCACCACCTTCGGCCTGCCGCAGTCGGCACGGCCCTCGACGGGTTCGGGCAGCGGGACTCCGTCGACCCCGCCGATCCTGTTCGCCCACCAGTTGGTGGTGGTGCGCACGAAGGCCATGGTGAGGCTCGGGTAGTTCTTGGGGCGCTGGAACACGCCGACGGAGTCACCCCAGTAGGCGTGCTTGGCGTCGATGCTGCCGTAGGCGTGCCGGATGCCGTTCATGGGCGGGAAGTCCGTGTAGGCCTCGCGCAGTTCGAGCCGGGTGTACGCGGCCAGGGCGCGGAACCCGTCGGGGTAGTAGCGCCAGCAGTCCTGCGCGTCGTGCACGTGGCCGCGCGAGGGCGCCGTCACGAAGGCGATGCCCTCCGGCTTCAGGACGCGGGCGATCTCCAGCATCGTCGCCCAGAAGAAGGGGATGTGCTCGAAGGCCTGCCCGGAGATGACGAAGTCGGCGCTGCGGGACTTCACGGGGATGCGGTACGGCTTCGTCATCACCGCGTCGACGTTGCGGCCGTCGAGCACGTCGACGCCCACGTACTCCGTGTCCCGCCCTTCGAGCAGGGTCTTGTGGGTGCGGGTCTGCCCGTCGGACACCCGGGCCCCGAGGTCGACCACCCGGTGACGCTTCCCCGCGGGCATGTACTGCCGCACGCAGAGTTCCATCTGTTCGTACGCGGACTGGTGCACGTGTCCTCCAAGATTGGTCTCTTCTACGCGTTGATCGCTGTCAACGCCGATCGCCGATCGCCGCAAAGGGTCACACCGTCAACTCGCCTCCACCGCCGCCCTTTCCCGTCTCAGGACGAGCGGGGTCCGCCGGGCGCACCACTTCCTCGCCGGTTCCTCGACGTACGTGTAGAGCGCCCAGGACAGCGCCGTCACGGTGACGCCGACGCCGAGCAGCGTGAACACCGCGACGTTCTCCGGCTGCGGGCGGCCCCAGGTGTCGAGGATCAGCCGGTTGAGGGTCTGGTGCAGCAGATAGAAGGCGTACGACCAGAGCCCGAGCAGCACCATCGGGCGCGAGCAGAGCCAGCCGCGATGTCCGGACAGCTCGCGCTGGACGTAAGCGGTGATGAACAGGGCGGCGAAGAGGGCCGCGACCGACCGCAGGGCCCAGGTGAGCTGGCCCGCCGCGTACGGGCCGAACAGCTCCGCACGGTGGCTGTGGAGGGCGGCGTACGCGACGAAGCAGGCGAACAGCACCGGCGGGCTGAGGCGCATCCGGTGTCCGCGGCGCAGGGCCAGGGCGCAGGCCATGCCCACGCCGAACTCCGGCAGCCGGGTCACCGGGTGCCGCATGACCCATTCGCTGGCGAAGGGCGAGAGATGGGTGGCCGTCCACCAGTTGAGCGCCCACATCGCGACGAGTCCGCCGACGGACAGCAGCACGAGGGTGCGGGTGCGCAGGCGCAGCACGTAGCGGATCGCGAACGGGAAGAGGAGATAGAAGAAGACCTCGACGCTGAGGGTCCAGGCGACGCCGTTGCCGGGGAACGTCGGGGTGACTCCGGGGAACCACGTCTGCACGAGGAACAGCGAGGCGACGAAGCTGAGGGCGTCCGTCGGCACGCCTCCCCAGAGGTAGAAGACCCAGACGCACGGCACGGTCGCGACCAGGTGGGCGGGCCAGATGCGGCCGAACCTGCGCCAGTAGAAGAGGCCGGCGCGGGAGCCGGGCCGGTGCCCCCAGGTGAGCAGGAAGCCGGAGAGCACGAAGAAGAAGTCGACGCCGGTCGCGCCCAGCCTCGAGTACGGGAAGAGCAGCGGCGCGTGGGCGACACCGCCGTACGCGCTGAGTCCGGTGAAGTGGTGCACGAACACCGCGAAGGCGGCCAGGAAGCGCATCCCGGTGAGGGAGTCGACCCGGGACGCGGGATCGGCGCAGGCGTCCGGTCCGGACAGAGGCCGCTGCTGCCGCGGGAGAGCCGTCGTCATGCCCGTGCCCCCTCGCCCGCTCGCAGGACCGGACCGCAGCCGGCCGCGCGCATCTCGGCGACCATGGCGTCCAGGGCCGGACGCGCCCGCTCGCGCAGTGCGGTGATCCGGGCCGGGTCGTGCACCGCGTCCGCCCGGACGTAGTCGCCGCCGTTGCCCTCGCGGTAGAGCGGGACGTAGCCCGCGGCCGCCAGGCGGGAGACCGTCAGGCCCGTCTTGTCGGTCCAGGCGGCGTGGACGTGGAGGAGTTCGGGTCGCACCTCGTTCAGGACGTAGTGGCGCAGGGCGGCCGTGTCACCGGCCGCGTACGCGTCGGCCACGCGGCGGTCGGTCAGACCCGCGACGTCCACGACACGCAGCCGGGAGGTCAGCAGAGTGCCGCCGAGGTCGGGCAGGGCGACGGTGGCATCGCGCAGGCCGAGATACGAGGCGTACGCGTTGAAGGTGTGGCCGTAGCGCTCGGCGACGAAGCACATCGACAGGGTGGGACGGTCCGTGAACCTGCGGTTCTGCGCGGCCTGTCCGGTGACCGAGAGCAGCAGGGCGCCCGCGAGCGCGGAGCCGACGAGGGCCCGCGCGCGGGGGCGTTCCGCGCGCCAGACGACCCCCGCGGCCAGCGCGAGCGCCGTCGCGGCGAGCACCCACACCGGGGTCGCGAAGCGGTACAGCGCCATCCAGTCGCGGCCGAGCACGCCGTAGGCGAGGAGGGTCAGGGCCAGCGGGACGAGCAGCGCGGCCAGGGCTCTGCGGGGCGGCCCGGGGCGGGCGAGCGCGATGCCGGCGCAGGCCGCGCCGATCAGGGCGAGCGCCCAGCCGCCGTACGTCAACAGCTCGCCCGCCGCCGCGAGCTGATCGAGCCGCGGAGGTTTCTGGGCCTTGGCCACCGCCGTGTTCGGGACCCAGAGCCCGAAGGTCGCGCGGCGCCACAGCAGGAACGCCGCGTACGGCAGTGCGAAGGTGGCGCAGCTCAGCGCGACCGCCCGCGCGGCCCGGACGAGGTGGCCCCGGCGCAGGAACAGCAGCACGGCCACCGGATGGGCGGCGGCGAGCACCGCGCCGTCCGGCCGGGTCAGCGCGGCGAGCAGCGCGACGGCCCCCGCGGTCGCGGCGAGGCCGGGTCGCAGCAGGGTGCCGCGCACGGCTCCGTGGACGAGCAGGGCGCCGGTCGCGGCGGCGGTCAGCGCGTACAGCGGGTTCTCAAGGCCTGAGAAGGACCACGCCACGTACGACAGGTTCGCGGCGAGGACACCGCCGGTCAGCAGCGTCACCGCCCAGGCCCGGCCCGGCAGCACGGCCCGCGCCGCCACGGTCACGCAGGCGAGGACGCCCGCCGTGCAGAGCAGCGCGAGGGCCTTGGGATAGAGCACCAGGTCGCTGACGCCGAGGAACGCGCCGTGGTCGAAGAGGCCGAGCCCGCGGCCGACGAGGAGCAGGGCGAGCCAGGAGGGGTTGGAGTAGCCCTCGACGGGGTCGGCGCCCGGCTGCTGCACGGGGCCGAGGCCCTCGTCGATGCTGCGGGCGTAGGCGAAGGTGATGGCCGCGTCGTCCACGATCCACTGACCGAGCGCGCTCGCACGCCAGGCGATCAGGGCAGTCGCCAGGGCCACGGCCGCCGGGTCGGCCCAGCGGCGGCAGAGGGCGACGGCGGTCGCGGTCGGGGTCGGGGGGCGGGCCGGAGAGGGGGCTCCGGCCTGTGGTGCGGGTGCTGGGCACGCTGATGGTGCGGGTGCCTGGGGTGGGCACTCCGGCGGCGGTGGTGCGGATGGTTCCTTGCGGCGCTGGAACTGCGCGAGGGGACTGATCATTAAGGGGCTAACGTACACATATCGCCCCAAGTCACTCTCCCGTCCGCCAGGCGGGTGACCCGTACGCGGCCTCACACCACCCTGAGGTGAACACGGGCAAAGTGGCCCAATGCACCACATTGGGTTCACGCCATGATCCCGGTCCTGCCGCCCGCGGCACGGCGGCTGCTCGCCACCGCACGGGCCACCCGCTTCCGCGCGGAACGCGCGGCCGCGGGCCGGGTCGGGGTGGGGCGTGTCGGAGCGGGGCGTGTCGGGGCTGGGGCTCCGGCGCTCCTTCCGGCGCCCGTGCATCTGTCGATCCGGGACAGCCGTACGCTCAATCTCGCCGTCGCCGCCCTCCCCGATGAGCAGGCCGAGGGAGCCCATCTGGTGATCTCGCGCGGCCACCGCCGGTTCCGCGTTCCGCTCGCCTTCGAACAGCACGCCCACGGGGGCCCGCTGCTCGCCGGGACGGCCACACTGCGCGACGTACGCGACGTACGTGACGGGATCGATGGCCCCGGGGCCCCCGGCACGCCTGCCCGGCCTCGCCTCGGTGAGGGTGTCTGGCGGCTCACGGTCGTCACCGTCGACGCCCGCGGACGCGTCCGGCGGCGCGGCATCGGCATCGCCGAAGACGCCGAACCACCGCCCACGCCCACCGTCCGCCACGCCCCCGACCCCCGCACCGGCACGCTCATCCGCGTCGTCCGATGCCGCAGCGGACGCGCCGTTCTGCAGGTGACCCGGTCCAGGCCCCGCGCCGAACTCGTGCGGTTCGTGCCCGGCGGCGACGGCATCGTCGTACACGGACGGCTCGTCATGGCGGGTGCATCGCGGCGGTGGCGGGCGAAGGCCGTGCGGCGGCGGGACGGGGTCACCGTGCCGGTCGGCGCGGTGTGGGACGGCGCGGAGTTCAGCTTCCGGCTGCCGCTCGGGGAGATGGCCGGGGCGAGCCCCGGCCAGTGGGTGTGGGACTTCCACGTCGTGCGGGACGGAGCCGGTGCGGCGGACGCGGCCGTACCCCCGATGCCGCTCGGCCGCTGGCTCTCCGATGTGCGCGACCCCTCGGCGGCCTACCCGACCCCGTTCCGCGTCTACGCCCTCCCCGGCGGCTCACTCGTCCGCGCCCACGCGCACTTCACCAGGTCCGGCGCTTTCGCGGTCACGTGCTGGGACATCACGGACCAGACCTGAAACCGGCCAGACCCGAACAAGCCAGACCTCGTAAATCCAGACCTCATGAGCCAGACCTCATGAAGGAGACCTCATGAAGGAGACCTCATGAAGATCACGTACCTGCTCGGCTGGGGCGACGAGATGGGCGGCACCGAGCTGGCCACCTACACCCAGGCGCAGCATCTCGCGGACCGGCACGACGTCGAGGTCATCTCCGTCTTCCGGACCCGCCCCGAGCCCTTCTTCCCCGAGGCCCGCAGTCTCCCCGTCCGCTATCTCGTCGACCGCACGGTCTGCCCCGAGCGTCCGGTGCGCGGCTCGCGCCTGGACGAGGCCGCCTGCCGCACCCTGGCCGCGCTGCCCAGCGAACTGATCAAGCCCTCCTGGGAGTCCGCGTTCGACCGCCTCTCCGACATCGAGATGGCCGCCGCCCTGACCACCCTGGAGACCGACGTACTGGTCACCACGACGCCCGCCCTGATGGCCGCCGCCGTCGAACACGTCCCCACCAGGGTCGTCACCGTGCACCAGGAGCACCGCCCCACCCAGCGCCGCGGCCCCTCCGGCGAACCCCTGCTCCTTTACGCGCCGCGCCTGGACGCCCTGGTCACGCTCACCGACCGCACCCGCGACTGGATCGCGGAGTCCCTCGGCGCCACCGCCCCCGAACTGGCGGTCATCCCGAACGCCGTGCCCGACGGCTTCCGGCCGCGCGCCGACGGCGAGAGCAAGGTCATCGTCATGGCCGCGCGCCTCACCGGCGAGAAGCGCGTCGACCATGCCGTGCGGGCCTTCGCCGAAGTCGCCGACGCCTACCCCGACTGGACCCTGCGCGTCTTCGGCGGCGGCCACCGCGAGCAGAGCCTGCGCCGCCTGGTCGACGGCTTCGCCTTGCAGGACCGGGTCGAGCTCCTCGGCCCCTGCCAGGACATGGCCGCGGAATGGGCCAAGGCGGGGCTCACCCTGATGACCGCGGGGCACAACGAGGCGTTTCCGCTCGTGCTGCTCGAAGCGCTTGCCGCAGGCGTGCCGGTCGTGGCGTACGACGTCCTGACCGGGCCCGCCGAGATCGTCAGGCACCGCGTCGACGGGCTGCTCGTGCCGCCCGGCGAGGTCCATGAACTGGCGGCCGCCATGAGCGAGTTGATGGGCGACCCGGAGACCAGGCGCTCCTACGCCCACGCCGCACGCGAGGGCGTCTACGCCCGCTTCTCCTCCGTCGACGTCACGGCGCGCTGGCAGGAGCTGTACTCCCGGCTCGTGGCGCGGCGCGACGCCCCCGAGCGGCTCGACGACCGCGCGGACCGGGTGGCGCTCGGCGTCGCGTCCGGGGGCAGCCGCTTCCGCCCGACCACGCCGTACACCCTGGACGCCCCGCCGAGCACCGAGGAGCGCGCCCGCGAGGACGAGATCGCCGCCGCCGACACCAGCGGCCTGCTGATCCGCTCCGTGGGCCGGCTGGCCGAGCGCCGCGACGACATCCTCGCGCCGGCCATGACGGACTGGAACCTCGAAATCGCGGCCACCGCGCTGGAGTCGGAGGACATTCCGTACGTCCTCGTCCGTACGTCCGGCACCGCGCACACCCTTGCCGTGGCCGACGACGAGCGCGAGGCAGCGCTCAAGGCCCTCTCCGGGTCCCTGCACGGCCAGCCGGTCTACGCGGAGCTGATCCACCCCCGGGACGCGGCTCCCGGAGTCGTACTCGCCGAGCGGCTCGACGGCATCGGCGAGGTCGCGGGCGTCAAGATCTTCAAACCGGTGACCACGACGACACTGTCCCTGCGGCACGGAGTCCAGCAGGCTTGCACGGTGGCGTTCTGGCCGCGGGTCGCGCAGGACGGCGGTGTCGATGGAGGTCTGGCCGACGGGAGCGAGGCCCGCCGAGCACCCTTCGGCACCACCCTCGCGGGATCCGAGCTGCCCTCCCTGGCGCCCACCGCCACCCTCCGGGTGGCCGACCGCACGTGCCCCACGCTCGACGTCTTCGCCCAAGTCCTCATCGGCGACGTGGACTTCCCCATCGACGCGGTCTACACCTGGGTCGACGACTCCGACCCCGAGTGGCGCGCCCGCCGGGACGCGGCTCTCGGCCGGCCCGAGGACGATGCGTCGCCGGACCACGGCGCCGTCCGCTTCCGCAACCGCGACGAGCTGCGCTACTCGCTGCGCTCCCTGGCGATGTACGCGCCCTGGATCCGGCACATCTACCTCGTCACGGCGGGCCAGAGTCCGCCCTGGCTGGACGAGGACCACCCGGGCATCACGGTGATCGACCACCGTGACCTCTTCGCCGACCCGGACGCCGCGCTCCCCACCTTCAACTCGCACTCCATCGAGAGCCAACTGCACCGCATCGAGGGCCTGTCGGAGCACTTCCTCTATTTGAACGACGACATGTTCCTCGGCCGCCCCACCACCGCGGAGACCTTCTTCCTCAGCTCGGGCACCGCCCGCTTCTTCTGGTCGTCGGCTTCGGTGCCCGCGCTGCCGGTATCGCCGGGCGACGAGGCGTACTTGGCGGCAGCGAAGAACAACAGGGAGCTGCTGCGGCGCGAGTTCGGCAGAACGACGACCCACAGCTTCTTCCACGCGCCCTACGCCCTGCACCGCAGCGTGCTCGCGGAGCTCACCGAACGCTTCCCGGAAGAGCTCGAAGCGACCGCGCGCAGCCGTTTCCGCTCGAACGGCGACTACGCCCTGGTGTCGTCCCTGCACCACCACTACGCGTACCTCACCGGCCGCGCGGTGCCCGCGGGAATCGCGTACGACTTCGTGGACATCGGCAACCGTGCCGACCACGCGCGCCTCGGCCAGCTGCTCCAGGGCCGCAACAAGACGGCCTTCTGCATCGGCGAGTCCCCGAACAGCGAACTGACGGAGGAGGAAATGGCGCTGGCCATCCGCTCGTTCCTGACGGCGTACTTCCCGGTCCGCTCCCCCTACGAGCGGAGCTGATCCGCCGGGAAGAGCCGCCGCACCACCCTCTCGGCGGCTCCTCCGTCGTCGTACGGGCAGAACCGGTCCCGGAAGGCGGCCCGGAGCGCCGTCGCCTCCGCCGAGTCCCAGGCCCCGTCCCGGAACAGCCGCACCAGTTCGTCCTCGTCCCTCGCCACCGCCCCCGGCGTCTCCCCCGGCCGCCCGGACAGCAGGTCGAAGTACGTGCCCCGGGCCAGGCGGTAGGCCTGCCAGTCGGGGGCGTACGTCACGATCGGGCGGTCCAGGCAGGCGTAGTCGAACATCAGTGACGAGTAGTCCGTGACGAGGGCGTCGGCGGCCAGGCAGAGGTCCTCCACGCGCGCGTGGCCGGTGACGTCGATGAGCTGAGGGTGGGCGCGCAGGCCCGCGTCGGCGCCGTAGAAGTAGTGGGCCCGCACCAGCACCACGTACTCCTGTCCCAGCGCACGCACGAAGCGCTCCAGGTCGAGGCGGGGCGAGAAGCCCTTCTGGTAGTCGCGGTGCGTGGGGGCGTAGAGCAGCGCCCTTTGGCCGTCCGCGATCCCCAGCTCTTCGCGGATACGGGAGATTTCCTCCTTACCCGCCGTGAAGTAGACGTCGTTGCGCGGATATCCCGCCTCCAGGGCCTCGTACGCCGTCGACGGATACACCCGCTCCCAGACCTCCGTGGAGTGCGGGTTCGCGGAGAGGCTGTAGTCCCACTGGTCGGTGTGGTCGAGGACCTTCTGGAAGCTGATGCCGTGCGTGCCCGCGGGGTAGCGGCGCTGGTCGAGGCCCATCTTCTTGAGCGGGGTTCCGTGGTGGGTCTGGAGGTAGGTCTGGCCGGGGCGTTTGGTGAAGCCGCCGGGGAAGCTGGAGTTGTTGATGAGGTACGTCGCTCTCGCCATCGTCTGCCAGTAGTGGCGTGACCCCTCGATCACGTACTCGACCCCGGGTGGCACTCGGTGCTTGTTGCGGGAGGAGACCACCCATACGCCCCTGATGTGCGGGGCGAGTTCGCGTGCCTTGGCGTGGATGGCGGCCGGGTTGCAGGAGACCGAGCGGTTCCAGTACGCGCCGTAGACCGCGAGGTGGGGGTCGAGGGGGCGGCGCAGGTCGGCCCGGTAGGTGAGGCGCATGGCCCGGGCGCGGAGTCTCTTCTTCTGCTCCTTGAGTTTCCGGGTGACGCCCGACCTGCGGGACCGGCTCTTGCGGTGCGCCTCGTAGGCCGCGTACGAGGCAGTGGCCAGGGCCCGCTCCCCCAGGGTCGCCGCCGCGTCCGCCGGGCCGTACGTCCGGTAGAGGCGGGCCGCCCCGCGGAAGAAGTCCCGGCGGTCGCCCGGCGTGACGCGCCCCGCGTCGTCGAGCACGGCGAGCAGGTGCCTGGCCGCGTGCGGGGCGAGCCGGGCGCGGTCGGCGGGGTCGGCCGCGGCAAGGAGTTCCTCGTACCGGCCGATCAGCGCGAAGTGCGCCCGGCCCGGCGTCGTGGCGAAGCTGCCGCCGCGCCGCTCGCGCCAGCGGACGCAATTCTGTTCGAGGACGGCGGTGCGGGCACCGGGGGTCAGGGTCGCGCGCCGTACCGGCACCACGTCCTCGTACGGGCCGTCGCTGAACGCGAGGCGGCGCTCCTGCCAGAACGCGCGCCGGAACACGCGGTTCCAGGGGGCGACGGTGACGGCGAGGGGGTCTCCCGCGAGGTCGTCGCCGCTCGCGCGCACGTTCTCCCACCAGTCGACGCGGTCGTGGCCGAAGAGGAGGACGTCCGGGTCGTCCGCCGTGTCGAGGGCCTCGGCGATCGCCTCCAGGGCGCCCGGCAGGAGCAGGTCGTCGCCGTCGAGGAAGAGAAGGTAGGTGCCGGTGGCGTGGTCCGCACCGGTGTTGCGGGCGGGGCCGGGGCCGGCGTGGTCCTGGAGGCGTACGAGTTGCACGCGCGGGTCTCGCTGCGCACACTCCGCGGCGATCGCGGCGGACGCGTCCGGCGACGCGTCGTCCACGACGATCAGCTCCAGATCACCGAGGCTCTGGTCGAGCACGGAGTCCAGGCATTCCCTCAGGTAGCCCTGGACGCGATGGGCGGGGACGACGACCGAGAAGCGCGACATGAACACCGAAGGTAGTCACCCGGACACGCGCTGTCGAAGACCGTCCCTCACTCATTGGGGTGAAGGAAGGCAAAAAGATTGACGGGAACGGGCAAAAGGGATGAATACCCCCGTATTCCCATGATTCGCACACTCCCCTGACCGGGAGCGTAGGAAAGGCCGGTCGCCGTGCAGCCCCGTCTCAGCGTCGTCGTGCCCATCTACAACGTCGAAGAGTTTCTGGAGGAGTGCCTGGAGTCGATCGCCGGGCAGACCATGGCCGACCTGGAGGCCGTGCTCGTCGACGACGGCTCGACGGACGGCAGCCCGCGGATCGCACGTGAGTTCGCGGCGAAGGACCCACGGTTCGTCTATGTGCGCCAGCCGAACGCGGGGCTCAGCGCCGCCCGCAACACCGGTGTGCGGCACGCGACCCCGACCGCCGAGTACCTGGCCTTCGTCGACAGCGACGACGTCGTGCCGCATGACGCGTACGCCCGGATGACCGGGAGCCTGGACTCGACCGGCTCCGACTTCGCGAGCGGCAACGTCTGGCGGCTCAACGAACGCGGCCGGCAGCAGGCCTGGCAGTACAAGTGGCTCACCGAACCGCGCTCGCGCACGCACATCAGCCGTGACCTGGAGCTCCTCGCCGACCGCGTCGCCTGGAACAAGGTCTTCCGGCGATCTTTCTGGGATCGGCACGGCTTCACCTTCCCCGAGGGGAAGTTGTACGAGGACACCCCTGTCATGATTCCCGCCCACTTCCTCGCGGGCTCCGTGGACGTGCTCAGCGACCACGTCTACTACTGGCGGGTGCGCGAGGGCTCGATCACCCGGCGGCGCACGGACGTCAAGGGCGTGCGCGACCGGATCGCGGCGTGCGCGCACGTCAGCGCGTTCCTCGCCGAACACGCGCCCGAGATGCGCAAGACGTACGACGCCTCCTGCCTGCGCGACGACTTCGTGTACTTCCTGGAGGGCCTCCCGATGGGCGGGCCCGAGTACCGCGCCGCCTTCGTGAAGGGCGCCGCCGCGTTCCTGCGCCGCGCTGATCCGGGGGTCGTCACGGGGCTACCGGTTTCCCTGCGGGTCAAATGGCATCTCGTACGCGAAGGGCGCACCGCCGACCTGATCGACCTGCTCACCTTCGAACAGCGCAACAACAAGAACGCCTTCCAGGTCCGCGGGGTGGTGCGGCGCAGCGCCGCCTATCCGCGCGGCTCCGGCGGGCACATCCGGGTGCCACAGGAACTGGCCAGGCTCGGGCGGGGCGAGCTGCCGGTCATCTCCCGGGTGAGAGAAGCGAGTTGGAGCCCGGACGGGCTGCTGCGCATCCGTGGATACGCGTACGTCCGCAACCTGGAGGCGACGCGTCCCGGCCACTCCGTCAAGGCCGCCCTCCTCAAGTCGACCCGCGGAAAAGCCCGGTTGAGGAGGGTCCCCACCCGGACGGTCGCCACCCCGCAGGCCACCGAGAACTCCCAACAGCAGCTGCACTGCTACGACCTCTCCGGGTTCGAGCTGACCGTCGACCCCGAGCAGCTGAAGACGGGCGGCCGGTGGCGGCCCGGCAACTGGCTGCTCGGCGTGATCGTCGCGGGCCACGGTTCGGTGCGCAGGGCCGCGGTCCGCCCCCTGGACGGGTCGGCCGCCCAGTCCGTCGTACGCGAACTCGGCGACGGGCTCCGCCTCGTCCTCGGCTTCAGCAAGGGCCGCCTGGTGCTGCGGATCCAGGAGTACGTGGCGCGGGTCGACGCCCACCACCGGGACGGCGACGACATGGTCCTGAGCGGTCATCTGCCGAGCCACCTGCGGCCGACGGCCCTGCGCCTGACGCACAAGCACTCGACGGCGGAGTTCGACTACCCGGTGACGCTGCCGGGCGACGACCGCTTCGACGTCCGGGTGCGCCTCGCGGACCTGGAGGACATCGCGCCGACCCCGCACCTGGCCCCCAAAGAGGTCGAGCCCCCGCACGGCGACCGCTGGCAGGCCAACCTGGTGCTGCCCGACGGCAAGCTCAAGTCCCTCGCGGCGGCCCTGGACCTGCCCCCCGGCCGCTACGCCTCACGCACGGCGGGCCGCGAACTGTGCGCGTCGGCGAACGACCAGGGCCAGCTGGTCGTCGAGCTGACCCGGCAGCCGATCGCCGACCGGGTGGCGTGGAGCACGGACGGCACCCTGACGATCGAGGGCACCGTGTCCGACGCGAGCTGGGGCGCGGCGGAACTGGTGCTCCGGCACAGCGGCAGGGACGAGGAAGTGACCGTGCCGGTGGAACGTTCCGCCGGGCGCTTTCGGGGGGTGGTGGCGCCCGGCGGCGGAGCGCTGCGGGAGGGGCGCTGGTACGCGTTCCTGCGGGAGGCGGGGCGAGCGGGTGGCGACACCGTCGCGCACGGCGCTTCGCGGGACGGCATGCCCGTGCGGTCGCTCGCCTCCGTGTCCGCCGCGTTCCCGCTCCATCAGACCGTCCACGGCCGGGAGTTCACCGTCGACCGGCGGTTCGGGGACCGGCTGCTGATCGAAGCCGGGTCCGTGCTCACGCGCGGCGAGCGGGGCGCCTACCGGCAGCACCGGCTGCGTACGGCGCACTATCCGCGCCGGCGCACAGAGCCCCTGCGGGACGCGGTGCTCTACTTCGACGGGGACTCCCCGCGCGCCGTCCACGAGGAGTTGGTGCGGCGCGGCGCGGACGTCGAGCACCTGTGGGTCACCCAGGACCAGCAGACACGGGTGCCCGCCGGGGCGAAGGGCGTGGAGGAGCACAGCACGGCCTTCTACGAGGCGCTCGCCCGCTGCCGGCGCGTCGTCACCGCGGGCCATCTGCCCGACTTCTTCGAGAGGCGGGACGGGCAGACCGTCGTACAGACCTGGAACGGCGCGCCCCTCAAGCGCATCGGCACCGACCTCACCGACACGCTCTACGCCGACCACGGCCACCTGGACCTCCTGCCGAGGCTCTCGCGCCAGTGGGACGTGCTCGTCTCCCCGAACCGCTTCTCGACCCCTCATCTGGGGCGTGCGCTCGCCTACGAGGGCGAGGTCATGGAAGCGGGCTCGCCCCGCAACGACGTGTTCTTCTCCGACGACCGCGGCAAGGTCGCCGAACGTGTGCGCCGCGATCTGGGCATCGCCCCGGACAAGCGGATCGTCCTGTACGCGCCGACCTACCGGGACCACCTCGCCTACTCCCCCGGCCGCTTCCGCTACGAACCCGCGCTCGACTTCGCCGCGGCCCAGGACGTGCTCGGTGACGACCATGTCCTCCTCGTCCGCAAACACCCGCTGACCGCGGGCCGGCTGCCCGGCGCCCGCGCACCCTTCGTACGCGATGTGTCGTCCCACCCCCGCGCGGCCGAACTCCTGCTGATCGCGGACGTGTTGGTGACGGACTACTCCTCCCTGATGTTCGACTTCGCGCACACCGGGCGTCCGATGCTCTTCCACGCCTACGACCTGGAGCACTACCGCGACACGGTCCGCGGCTTCTACCTCGACTTCGAGACCAGCGCCCCGGGGCCGCTGCTCGCCTCCACCGGCGAGGTCGTCGAGGCGCTGCGCGACCTGGACTCGCTCACGGCCCGGCACGCGGAGGCGTACGCGGCGTTCCGCGAGGCCTACTGCGACCTGGACGACGGGCGGGCGGCGGCCCGTGTCGCGGAGAGGCTCATGCGATGACCATGGCCACGCGGGGGGCCGGCCCCCTCACGCGCCGCGAGGTGCACGGCGCGACGGCCCTGCACGGGCGCAGACGGTGGCGGCCGAGCCCGTACGTCGTGTTCGGCGGTCTGTTCTGGATCGTCATGTCGCTCGCCTTCTGGCGGGTTCCGCTGTGCTGCGACTTCGGGCAGCACGCGGCGGTCGTCGAGCGGCTCAAGGCGGACCTGCTGCACCCGCGCCACCCGATGGCGGACCTGCCGGGCGCGGGCAGCCCGTACTACTCGCCGTACACGGTGGCGCAGGGCGTCTTCGCGCGGGTGACCGGGCTCGCGGGGTGGGAGGTCGTGAAGCTGGCGGGGCCGTTGAACCTGCTGGTGCTGCTCACCGGCATCGGTCGGTTCGTGAAGGTCCTGACGCCGCGTCGATGGGCTCCCGTACTCGCCCTGTTCGCGATGGTGGTGCTCTGGGGCACGCGGATGGCGTGGTGGAGCGGCTACCTCGGTCTGATGTCGATGACGGGCAACCTCGCCTACCCGTCGACGTTCGCGATCGGTCTCGCGTTCTGGGCGTGGGCGTGGGCGGGTTCGCTCGCGAAGTCGCCGCGAGGCGTCGTGGCGTACGCGGGTCTCGGCGCCCTGTGCGGGGTGATCCTGCTCGTCCATCCGATCTCGTCCGTGGCGGCGGTAATCGGCGTGGTGGCCTTCGCCGCCTCGGCCCGGCGGCCCTTCGCGGCGGCGTGGAAGTGGGCGGCGACCGCCGTGACGGCGGCGGTGATCGCGGCGAGCTGGCCCTACTACTCCGTCTTCTCGCTCGTCGGTGACGAGAGCGTCGACTGGATCCACCGGCAGCTCTACACCGAGATGCCGCAGAGGTTCTGGCTCGCGCTGATCGGCCTGCCGGCGCTCGCACTGCGCTTTTACAGGAACCGGCGCGATCCGCTGGTCCTGATGTTCACCCTGGACTGCGCCGTCGTGGCGTACGGCTGGCTGAGCGGTCACTACACCTACGGCCGCATCCTGGGCCTGACCCTCGTCCCGCTCCAGTTCGCCCTGGCCGTCGAGCTGGCCGCACCCCGCCCCTGGCGCCGGTGGCGCACGGCTCTGGGGGGTGCGGCCGCCACCGGAGCGGCCATCGGCTTCTTCACGCTCCAGGCGGGCGCTGTCGTGCCGCGCGCGCTCGACCCGGTGGGGTTCGACCAGCCGCCGCGCTGGCCGGGCTACGAGTGGGCGGTGAGCCGGATGCACAAGGGAGACGTCGTCCTCACCGACGGCTACTACCCCACCCGGTCCCTCCCGGCGTTCGGCGTCAACCTCGTCGCCCCCACCTGGCCGGACGCCTCGCTGGCGGAGGAGGCGCGCAACCACCGCCTCCAGCAGGTGCGCGACTACCTCTCCGACGAATCGACCCGCGCCGAACGCACGCGGATCGTCCGCCGCTACGACGTGCGCTGGCTGCTGCTCGCGCGCCACCAGAAGGTGCCCGAGGAGGCGGTGGTGGTGGCGTGGGGACCGCGGACAGGTGAGGTGCTTGCGCGGGTCGGTGACGGGCACACGAACCGGAACGGCACGGACGCGAGCGACGAGGACACGAACCGCCAGAAGACCCCTTAATCGGATAATTACTGGCAACCTCTAACATTTCCCCCGTGGATCCCTCCCTGTCTCTCTCGCCCCCGTCGCCCCCGTCATCCCAGGTCTGCGTCGTCGTGATCGGCTACAACGACGCCGCTCACGTCACGGACGCGGTGCGCTCGGCGCTCGCCCAGGGCCCCGCCGTCCGCGAGGTGATCGCCGTCGACGACTGCTCGACGGACGGCAGCGGCGAGCTGCTCGCGGCGCTCGCCCAGGAGGATCCGCGCGTCAAACCGATCCGTCGCGCCGCCAACAGCGGCGGCTGCGGCACTCCCCGCAACGACGGCATCGAGGCCACGACGTCCGCGTACGTGATGTTCCTCGACAGCGACGACGTCCTGCCGCCGGGCGCGGTGGACGCCCTCCTCAAGGCCGCCGCGCGGCACGACGCCGAGGTGGTCACCGGCCGGTGCGTACGCCGCGAACTGCCCTCCGGGCGCGAGAGCACCTGGCAGCCGATGCTCTACACGAAGCCCCGTCTCATCGCCCGCCCCGAGCTGCGCACCCGCCTGGTCCACGACACCCTCTGCGTGAACAAGCTCTACCGCACCGACTTCCTGCGCGGGCATCGCCTCCGCTTCCCCGAGGGCCGCTTCACGTACGAGGACTTCGTCTTCACGGCCCGCGTCCTGGCGGCGGGCCCGCGCATCGCGCTGATCACGGACCCCGTCTACGTATGGAACGTGCGCCGCACGGCCGCCAAGCTGTCGATCTCCCTGGACCGCTCCGGGATCGCCAACTGGCAGGCCCGTCTGGAGGCCCACCGCCAGTCCGTCGAGATCCTGCGGGAGGCGCGGAGCGTGTCGGGGGATGCCGGCAAGCGGCTCGCACGGGCCGCGCGTGCCAAGTTCATCGACCACAGCCTGCGGATGTACGCGCGTGAGCTCACCACCCGCAGCCCGGAGTACCGCCGGGAGTGGTGGACGGCCACGCGCGCGTACCTCGCGACCTTCGACACGGCCGACCTGGACGCGGCGCCCGCGCCGGGCCGCATCATCGCCCGCGTGATCCTCGCGTCCCCCGAGCCGCGCGACCTGCCCCGCCTCCAGGAGGTGGCGGCCCGCCCCGCGCGCCTTGCGCCTCCCTACGCGCTGTCGGCCGACGGCACGACTCCCGTCTGGTCCTCCGACCTCCCCCAGGTGACTCTGGACCACCTCCTCGTGCGCCCCATCCGCCTCCTGCCGCTGGCGGTGGACGCGGAGCTGCGTCCGCGCGTGGGCGGGAGCCGCCTCACGCTGCGGCTGCACGAGCTGTACGGGCGGGTGGCGGACGCGGGCCCGACGACGGTCGACGTGGAGCTCGTGCCCAGGAGCGGCGACGGCCCGGTGCTGCGCCGCACGGCGGCGTTCGGCGCCGGGGACATGGGCACCTGGCTGACCGAGGCCGTCCTCGACCTGGGTTCGCTCGGCGGCGGCGTGTGGGACGTGCGGCTGCGCCTGCACTTCGGTGACGGGACGGCGCGCGAGACGACCGCGCGCGCGGTGGCGGGTCCGGGGCTGCTGCGGCGCACCGCGCTGCCGTCCCGCAGGGGGATTCTGCTGGCCCAGCCGTACAAGACGCAGGCGGGAAACCTGGCCGTGCGGCTCGCGCCGGGGATGCGGGGCGTGCTGGGGGTGGCGCGCAGGCGCCTCGCGCGGTGGGTGGCCGGAGCAGGCCGCTGACGCTGCCTGTACACACACCTCTGCGACACTGCACACCCGATCTCACACAGAAGGCTGACTGACGATGACCTGGCTGATCACCGGCGGCGCCGGCTACATCGGGGCTCACGTGGTCCGCGCCATGACGGAGGCCGGCGAGCGGGCCGTGGTCTACGACGACCTGTCGACGGGCATCGCCGAGCGCGTCCCGCAGGGCGTACCGCTGGTGACCGGCTCGACCCTCGACGCGGAACTGCTGGCCCGCACGCTGGCGGAGCACGCCGTCACGGGTGTCGTGCACCTGGCGGCGAAGAAGCAGGTGGGCGAGTCGGTGGAGCAGCCCCTGCGCTACTACCACGAGAACGTGGAGGGGCTGCGGACCCTGCTGTCGGCGGTGACGCGGGCAGGAGTCGCGTCCTTCGTCTTCTCCTCATCGGCGGCGGTGTACGGCATGCCGGACGTGGACCTCGTGACGGAGGAGACGCCCTGCGCCCCGATGAACCCGTACGGCGAGACGAAGCTGGCGGGCGAGTGGCTGGTCCGCGCTGCGGGCCGGGCGCACGGCCTGTCCACGGCGTCGCTGCGGTACTTCAACGTGGCGGGCGCGGCAAGCCCGGACCTCTCGGACACAGGCGTCCACAACCTGATTCCGATGGTCTTCGAGAAGCTCACGGACGGCGAGGCACCGCGCGTCTTCGGCGCGGACTACCCGACGCCGGACGGCACGTGCGTACGCGACTACATCCACGTGGCGGACCTCGCGGAGGCTCATGTGGAGACGGCCCGCAAACTGACGGCGGCTCCGCGCGGCACCGACCTGACGCTCAACATCGGCCGCGGCGAGGGCGTCTCGGTCCTGGAGATGGCCACCCTGATCAACGAGGTCACGGGGTACGACCTGCCGCCCACCGTGGCGCCCCGCCGCCCCGGCGACCCGGCCCGGGTGGTGGCCTCGGCGGACCGCGCCGCCACGGAGCTCGGCTGGTCGGCCAAGCGGGACGTGCGCGAGATGGTGACGTCGGCGTGGGCGGGGTGGGTACGGACGCTCGCGTCCGGCTCCGATCGCGAGAAAGTCCCACCAATCCCACCCCACACCGGCGTGTCGTGAGACTTTCCTGCAATCCTCCCCCGAGTCATGGCCCCGGCCTGGGCCCTCCCCTGGGCCCTGGGGCATGGGGAGGCGCTGGGGCTTTCACAGCGCCCGCAGCGCCGCCGCCGTAGCCGTGGCGAGGCTGCCCAGATACCCCTTGGGCAGCTCCGCGCGCACCACCACGGACCGCCAGTAGAGCGGCCCCGACACCAGGTCGAGGGCGAGGTCCTCGTCGGCCCCGTCCCGCACCTCCCCCCGCGCCACCGCGGCCCGCACGATGCCGTTCGCCACGCCGTGCTGCCCCTCTCGCAAGGCCTTCTGCAAGGCTTCGGCGATCTCCGGGTTGCGGGCCGCCTCCGCCTGGAGATCCGGGATCACCTGCGAGGCCACGGGATGCCGCAGGGCGCGAGACGTCACCTCGTACAGCAGCCGCAGGTCACCTTCCAGGGAGCCGCTGTCCGGCATCGGGAGTCCCTGCACCGCTATCGCCGACACCAGGTCGAGCACGAGGTGCAGCTTCGAGCGCCAGCGCCGGTAGACGGCGGTCTTGCCGACGCCCGCGCGGCGTGCGATGCCCTCGATGGACATGCGCGCGTATCCGACCGCCGCCAGCTCCTCGAAGACGGCGGATCTGATGGCCTCGGTCACATCCTCGCGGAGCACCGCGGCGCCCGCGGGCGCCCTGCGGCGCGGCTGTTCATCTCCTGGCCTGCTCGTCGTCATGCGGACAGCATAGAACGTGACGACGATACGGTTGCGTTCCGACGTCGTGTAGTCCTACTCTCGACGTTGCGACGATACGGGCCCGTCCCGACGTAACGAGTAAGGAGCCGCGGAAGTGAGCCAGGTCCTCGACGCACCACCCCGCACGGCGGCCCCGGCCGTCGCCCCCGCCGAGCTCGCCGCCCGGTACGGCCTGACCGTCAGCGGCGCCCGCCCCACGCTCCCCGCCTACGTCGGGCAGCTATGGCAGCGCCGCCACTTCATCACCGCCTTCGCGACCGCCAAGCTCACCGCCCAGTACAGCCAGGCGAAGCTCGGCCAGGTCTGGCAGGTGATGACGCCGCTCCTGAACGCGGCGGTCTACTACTTCGTCTTCGGCGTGCTGATGAACACCAAGCACGACGTCCCGGACTACGTCCCGTTCCTGGTCACCGGCGTCTTCATCTTCACGTTCACGCAGAGCTCGGTGATGGCGGGCACCCGGGCCATCGCCGGCAACCTCGGCCTGGTGCGCGCCCTGCACTTCCCGCGGGCCGCGCTGCCCATCTCGTTCAGCCTCCAACAGCTCCAGCAGCTCCTGTTCTCCATGGGCGCGCTGGTCGTGATCCTGCTCTGCTTCGGCGTCCCGCCGAGCCTGTCCTGGCTCCTGGTGGTCCCGGTCCTGATCCTGCAGTTCATGTTCAACACGGGCCTCGCCCTGGTGATGGCCCGCCTGGGCAGCAAGACGCCCGACATCGCCCAGCTGATGCCGTTCGTGCTGCGTACGTGGATGTACGTGTCCGGGGTGATGTGGAGCATCGACGCGGTCCTCAAGGACCAGCACCTGCCGCACGCGCTCCAAGTCCTCCTGGAGTGCAACCCGGCCGCCGTCTACATCGACCTGATGCGCTTCGCGCTCATCGACAGCTTCCGCGCCGGCCAGCTCCCGCACCACGTGTGGGCGTGGGCCGTCGGCTGGGCGCTGCTCGCCGGGGTGGGCGGGTTCATCTACTTCTGGAAGGCAGAGGAGACGTACGGCCGTGGCTGACACCAGGAGTGACATCGCCCCCACCGTCATCGTCGACCAGGTCGACATCGTCTACCGCGTCCACGGCACCGGCGCCACCGCGGGCCGCGGCAGCGCGACCGCCGCGCTTGGCCGCATCCTGAAGCGGGGCGAGTCCCCCGGCGTACGCAAGGTGCACGCCGTCCGGGGGGTCTCCTTCACCGCCCACAAGGGCGAGGCCATCGGCCTGATCGGCACGAACGGCTCGGGCAAGTCGACCCTCCTGAAGGCGATCGCGGGGCTCCTGCCCGTCGAGCACGGCCGCATCTTCACCGACGGCCAGCCCTCTCTCCTCGGCGTGAACGCGGCCCTGATGAACGACCTCACCGGCGAGCGCAACGTCCGGCTCGGCGGCCTGGCGATGGGCATGAGCCGCGAGCAGGTCCAGGAGCGCTACCAGGACATCGTCGACTTCTCCGGCATCAACGAGAAGGGCGACTTCATCACGCTCCCCATGCGTACGTACTCCTCCGGCATGGCGGCCCGGCTGCGCTTCTCCATCGGCTCGGCCAAGGACCACGACGTACTGCTCATCGACGAGGCCCTGGCCACCGGTGACCGCTCCTTCCAGAAGCGCTCGGAGGCCCGCATCCGCGAGTTGCGCAAGCGCGCGGGCACGGTCTTCCTGGTCAGCCACAACAACAAGTCGATCCGCGACACCTGCGAGCGCGTGCTCTGGCTGGAGCACGGCGAGCTGCGCATGGACGGCCCGACGGCGGACGTCCTGAAGGAGTACGAGGGGTTCACGGGCGGCAAGAAGTAGACGGGCCGGGCCGCCTCTCCCGGAACTACCGCTCCAAGAACGCGAACAGCTCCTCCCAGCGCCGCACGACCTCACCCGTCGTGTAGCGCTGGATGTTCACCCTGGCCAACTCCCCCATCCGGTCCCGCAGCTCCTTGTCGGACATCAACGTGTCCAGCCTGCGCGCCAGTTCAGCCGTGTTCCCGAGCCGCGCGAGCAGGCCGTCCACACCGTCCTGGACGATCTCGTGCACGCCCGGCGCGCAGTCGAAGGCCGCGCACGGCACGGCGGTGGCCATGGCCTCCATCAGCGCGAGCGGGAAACCCTCGCCCCGCGACGACTGCACGAACACCGACCCGTCCCGCAGCGCCCCCGGCACGTCGCTCGTGCGTCCCATCCACTCCACGGAGCCGTCGAGGCCGAGGGACGTGCACTGCGCCTTGAGCGTCTCCTCGTCCTCGCCGGAGCCGTAGATCCGCAGCTTCCAGTCCGGGTGCAGCGGCGCGACCTCCGCCCAGGTGTCGAGGAGCATGTCGATGCCCTTCTGGTCGTGCAGGCGGCCGATGCTGGTGACGACTTTCTCCGTGCGCCGCGAGGGCACCTCGGGCATGAAAGGCAGCGGGTTCGGCATGAAGGAGGCGTTGTTCAGACCCTGCCTGATCCACAGGTCGGCGTCCTCGCGGGTCAGCGCGAGCATCCGGTCGACGCCCTGGTAGTGCTTGCGCACGCGCGCGCCGCGCGAGGAAGCCCGCGAGTAGGCGAACGACTCATGACTCATGCCGATGACCAACAGACCGTCGGTGTCGGCGAGTTCGACCCACTCCATCGCCCACACCTGCGTGACGATGACGACGGCGCCGGGCCCGGCCTGCGCGAAGAGCGCGGTCAGCTTGGCGGCCTGCTCACGCATACCCCGCTCGCGCCGCGCACGCAGCCGGTGCTCGGCCACGTTGAGGCGCCCCTTGATGCCGCGGGCCGGGCCGACGCGCGGCGGGTGCTCGTCGTACAGCGTCGTGGTGGGGTACGGCAGGTCCGTGCCGACGTCCTGCGGCACGCCGGGTTCCGTGATGCCGATGACCCGCACGCGGTGGCCGCGCTCGACGAAGAGGCGGGCCATCTGGTGGGACCAACTGGTGATCCCGCCCAGTTCGTTGACGCTGTTGGAGACGAAGAATATGTCCCGCGTACGCTCGGCCGGCCGGCTCACTTCCGCTGTCCGACTCACTTGCCGCTCCAGTGCGAAAAGAACTGATCGACGACGCTCTTGGCGGCGTCGCCCCGGTCGTACTCGCCGAACTCGGCCACGAACCGCGCCCGCGCCGCCGCGTGTTCGAGGACTTGCTCGTCCAGCGCCTTCAGCGCCCCGAACAGCTCCTCCTCGGTCTCCACCACCGGGCCGGGAGCCCGTTCCCGCAGGTCGAAGTAGGTGCCGCGGCCTTCGTTGACGTACCCCTCGTAGTCGTAGGCGAAGAACAGCATGGGCCGGTCGAGGAGCGCGTAGTCGAACATCACGGACGAGTAGTCGGTGATCATCGCGTCCGCGAGTTCGTAGAGCGGGGTGACGTCGTGGTGCGCGGAGACGTCGATGACGCGACCGCGGACGGACGGCGGGAGCACCACGTGGTTGAGGTAGTGCGACCGCACGAGGAGGACGTAACGGTCGCCGAACTCCTCCGCGAACCTCTCCACGTCGAAGGGCAGCTCGAAGCGCCCGTGCCGGCCGCCGTGCCGGCGGAAGGTCGGCGCGTAGAGCAGCACCTGCTTGTTCTCGGGGACGCCCAACTCGGCTGCCAGCGGCCCGCGTTCGCGCACACCACTGGCGTCCTCGGCCCGCTTCGCGCGCACCAGCGCGTCGTTGCGCGGATAGCCGACCCTGAGCAGCACCTTCTCCTTCAGGCGCAGGGCCTTCGCGAGCGTCCGCACGTCGTGCTCGGAGCGGATCAGGAACCGGTCGAAGCGGTCGAGGACGCGCTGCTGCTCGTCCTGCCGCGCCTTGCCGCGCAGCTTCCAGGCGGGCTCGTCGAAGCCCATGCGCTTGAGCGCCGAGCCGTGCCAGGTCTGGATGTACGTCGTCTCGGGCCGCTTGGTGAGCTTGAGCGGGTAACTCTGGTTGTCGACCCAGAACTCGGCCTGCGCGAGGGCCCGCAGATAGGGCAGCGACCAGCGCCGCACCAGTGTCGCGTCCCGCGGAAAGCCTTCCGGGCTCCCCGCGTAGGACCACACGGCGTCGAATGCGAGGCCCTGGCGCCGCATCTCCTCGTAGATCGCCCGGGGGCTGTCGCTGTACTGCTTGCCGAGGTGGCTCTCGAAGACGACGGTGCCCTTCTTCACGGGCAGCCGGCTGAACACCTCGTCGTACACGCGCAGTTTGCTCTGCCCGGACGTGAGGTCCTTGCGCAGCTTCTTGGCCCTGCGGAACCCGGACTTCGCGAGCCGCCCCGGCGCGCCGTGCGTCCCGCGGGCCAGCAGCTCCTGGATCCGGTCGCCCGCCGCGTCCCGCGTGACGAGCCGGAACGCGAGGTGCCCCCGCTGGGATACCTCGGGTTCCATGTGATCGGCGACCAGACGAGTCAGCCGCGGGCGGACCGGAAGCCTCCCCTCGGCGAGGCCCGGGTCGCACGCGGTGATGCGGGTGCGGGTGCGCACACCGTCGGCCGTCAGGTGCAGGCGCACGTCCCACACCGCGTCGACGACACCGAGCGGACGCAGCCGTCGCGCGAGGTCGACGGAGGCCTCCCAGACGATGACGTCCCCCTCGTACCGCACGGCGGAGACCGGGAAGCGGAAGGTCTGCAGGCTGCGGCGGCGCGCGCTGAACTCGAGTTCGGCGGTGAGCACGGCGTCCGGTCCGACGACGCCGAGCGGGTTGGCGACGCGGCCCGCCATGCGGACGGTCCCCGCCGACTCCTCGTACCGCGTCAGGACGTTGCGCAGGAACATCTGGTCGAAGCGCTTGCTGTGGTAGCCGAGCGCGGTCACGTCGAGGACCCGTCGGCCGAGCGGGTCGTCGAGGTGTTCGGCGCACCAGTACACGTGCCCGTCCCGCTCGGCCAGCGGTGAGGAGATCTTGTCGCGGTTGGTGAGGGTGTCGACGGCGGGCAGCAGGTTCTCCCAGTCGCCCCGCTCCAGGAGATAGGCGCAGATGGCCTGGATGGGCTGCACCTCGTCGTACGCGGCGCGGTCGAGCCCGGCGAGGTAGTCGCGGGCGAGCGCGGCGAACTCCTGCCGGTAGGAGGCGTCGCGGAACGGCAGGTCGCGCAGGTGGAGCACCAGGTCGTGCTTGAGGAACTTGACGTCCTTGGCGAGCCGCAGCTCGTCGAGGCCGCGCTCCGCGAGCAGTGCGTCGATGCGCCGGTGGATCTCAAGACGGTGCTCGAAGTTGGTCATCTCGTGGCGCCGGTTGGTCACCGACTTCGCGGCGGCCCGCTCGTGGACGTGCCAGTAGTAGACCTGGTTGGGGACGAGGGTGATGCGCCCGGCCGCGAGGTAGGCCTCGGCGATGAACATCAAGTCCTCGTAGAACATGCCCTTGGGGAAGCGGAGGGCGTTCTCGACGAGGAAGTCGCGGCGGTAGAGCTTGTTCGTGGAGAGCGTGTCCCAGACGAAGAGGTCGGGGAGCTCGGTGACGGACTCCAGGGTGCGGGTCGTGGCGTAGAGCCAGGGGTACCACTGGTCGCGCTTCTTGTTGCGGGTGTCCATGGAAAGACGGACGCAGAGCCCGGAGACGATGTCGGAGCCGTCGCGCTCGGCGGCTTCGAGGAGGTTGCGGCAGGCGTTGCGCTCCAGGACGTCGTCGCTGTCGAGGAACATCACGTGGCGGCCGACGGTGTATCCGATGCCCACGTTGCGGGGCTCCCCGCCCGCGCCGCTGTTCTCCGGCAGCTGGTAGGCGCGCACCCGCTCGGGGTGCTCGGCGGCCAGGCGCTGCGCCGTGCCGTATGAGTCGTCCGTGCTGCAGTCGTCGACGATGACGACCTCGACGCCGTGCAGCGTCTGGTCGAGCACCGACCGGACGGCGGTCGGCAGCCGCTCGGCGTCGTTGTAGACGATCACCACTACGGACACATCGGGTCGCGCCTGAGGCGTCCCCCGCTCAGCTATCGCTCCCATGCGCCCTCCAGTCAGCTGCCAGCTCATCCTACTAATTATCGCAAATGCCCGTTTAGCACCCTTCGAGGGGGTGTGAATGGCTCAAGGAAGTGCCGCGATAGGGTCGCGCGCGAGCCACCACGCAAGAAGAAGGGGGCGCCCCGAGCCATCAGGCTCGGGGCGCCCCCCTTCTTTTCTTGCTCTGGGCCAGGGGCCTACGGGTGCGTGCGCAGCAGCGTCCGCATGGTCCGCATGGCGACCGAGAGGTTCGCCAGGTCGAACGCGTCCGAGCTCTGGATCTCGTCGAGGGTCGCCCGCGACCTGGTCAGGATCGCCGCGTTCTTCTCCTCCCAGGCCTTGAACCGCTGCTCGGGAGTGTCCTCGCCGTTCCCGGCGGCCAGCACGTCGGCCGTCAGGGCGGCGTGCGCCGCGTACAGGTCCTCGCGGATCGACGCACGGGCCATCGACTGCCAGCGGTCGGCCCGCGGCAGCTCGATGATGCGGTCCATGAGCTGGGTGATCCGCAGCCGGTCGGCGAGGTCGTAGTAGACCTCGGCGACAGCCATCGGGTCCTTGTCGGTGCGGTCGGCGATCGCCACGATGTCGAGCGACGGGAAGGCCGAGGAGAACCCGGCGACGCGCTGGGCGAGTTCGCCGGGTACGCCCGCGCCCGTCAGCTCGTCCCGGATGCTCTGGTACCACTCCTGGTCGGAGCCGCGAAGCAGCTTCGGCAGCTCGGTCCAGACCTCGGTGACCCCCTGCCGGAAGAAGTCGATGGTCTCGGCGAGCTGGAGCGGCTGCGGCCGGTTGTTGAGCAGCCAGCGCGTGCCGCGCTCGACGAGGCGGCGCGAGTGCAGCCGGATGCGCGTCTGGACGTCGGCCGCCACGACGTTGTCGAGGGCCTCGACCGCGTCCCAGACCTTGCTGAGACCGAAGATCTCGCGGGCCGCGAGCTGCGCCCGCACGATCTCCTCGAGCGAGGCTCCCGTCTCCTCGCGCAGGCGGTGCAGGAACGTCGAACCACCCGTGTTCACCGTGTCGTTGACCAGCACGGTGGTGATGATCTCGCGGCGCAGCGCGTGCCCGTCGACCTGCTCGGGGAACTTCTCCCGCAGAGCCTGCGGGAAGTACGCGTGAAGCAGCCCGCGCAGGTACTCGTCGTCCGGCAGTGTCGTCTGGATCAGCTCGTCGGCCGCCGTGATCTTCGTGTACGCCAGGAGCACGGCAAGCTCCGGCTGGCTGAGCCCGCGGCCGGAGTTCAGGAGCTCACGGATCTGCCGGTCGGTGGGCAGGAACTCCAGGCCCCTGTCCAGGTGACCGTCACGGCCCAGGCGGCGCATGAAGCGCTGGTGGGCGTGGAGGAGGGAGGGGGACTGGGCGACCGCGTTCGACAGGGCGGTGTTCTGCGCGTAGTTGTTGCGCAGGACCAGGGTCCCGACCTCGTCCGTCATCGCGGCGAGGAACGTGTTGCGCTGCTTGACGGTCATGTCGCCTGCTCCGACGACCGCGTTGAGCAGGATCTTGATGTTCACCTCGTGGTCGGAGGTGTCCACGCCCGCGCTGTTGTCGATGGCGTCGGTGTTGATGTGTCCGCCGGACCGCGCGAACTCGATGCGGCCGAGCTGGGTCAGGCCGAGGTTGCCGCCCTCGCCGACGACCTTGACGCGCAGGTCGGCGCCGTTCACGCGGATCGCGTCGTTCGCCTTGTCGCCGACGTCGCTGTTCGACTCGGCCGACGACTTCACGTACGTACCGATGCCGCCGTTCCACAGCAGGTCCACCGGCGCCTGGAGAATCGCCTTCATCAGGTCGGCCGGCGTCATCTTGCCGACGCCCTTCTCGATGCCGAGGGCCTCCCGGATGTGGGCGTTCAGCTGGATCGCCTTGGCGCTGCGCGGGAAGATCCCGCCGCCCGCGGAGAGCAGCTCCTTGTTGTAGTCGGCCCAGGAGCTGCGCGGCAGCTCGAAGAGCCTGCGGCGCTCCGCGTACGAGGTCGCGGCGTCCGGCCGCGGGTCGATGAAGATGTGCCGGTGGTCGAAGGCGGCCACCAGGCGGATGTGCTCGGAGAGCAGCATGCCGTTGCCGAACACGTCACCGGACATGTCGCCGACGCCGACGACCGTGAAGTCCTCGGACTGGGTGTCGGTGCCCAGCTCCCGGAAGTGCCGCTTGACGGACTCCCAGGCGCCGCGGGCGGTGATGCCCATGCCCTTGTGGTCGTACCCGGCGGAGCCGCCGGAGGCGAAGGCGTCGCCGAGCCAGAAGTTGTAGGACTGGGCGACCTCGTTGGCGATGTCCGAGAACGTCGCGGTGCCCTTGTCGGCGGCGACGACGAGGTACGTGTCGTCCTCGTCGTGGCGCACGACGTCGGCGGGCGGCACGACCTCACCGGCGACCAGGTTGTCGGTGATGTCGAGCAGCGCCGAGATGAACGTCTTGTAGCAGGCCACGCCCTCGGCCAGCCACGCGTCGCGGTCGACGGACGGGTCGGGCAGCTGCTTGGCGACGAAGCCGCCCTTGGCGCCGACGGGCACGATGACGGTGTTCTTCACCATCTGCGCCTTGACCAGGCCGAGGATCTCCGTGCGGAAGTCCTCACGCCGGTCGGACCAGCGAAGGCCACCGCGGGCGACCTTGCCGAAGCGCAGGTGGACGCCCTCGACGCGCGGCGAGTACACCCAGATCTCGTACGCCGGACGGGGCGCGGGGAGCTCCGGGATGGCCTGCGGGTCGAACTTCATGGAGACGTAGTTGTGCGGCTTGCCGCCCTCCGCCTCCTGGAAGAAGTTGGTGCGCAGCGTCGCCTTGATGACGGTGAGGAAGGACCGCAGGATGCGGTCCTCGTCCAGGGAGGCGACCTGGTCGAGCGCCCCGTCCAGCTCCTCCAGGAGCCCGTCGGTCAGCTCGGTCCCGGCGCGCTGGCGGTCGGGGGACATCCGCGCCTCGAAGAGCGAGACGAGGAGCCGGGTGGTGTGGACGTTGTTGAGGAGGGTGTCCTCCATGTAGTCCTGGCTGAAGGTGGAGCCCGCCTGGCGCAGGTACTTGGCGTAGGCCCGGAGGACCATCGCCTGGCGCCAGTTGAGCCCGGCCCGCAGGACCAGCGAGTTGAAGCCGTCGACCTCGGCCTCGCCCGTCCAGGCTGCGGAGAAGGCCTCCTGGAAGCGCTCGCGGCCGTCGTCGCCCAGGTAGTCGCCGCTGCCGTTCTGCGCCTTGGGCAGGCGCAGGCCGAAGTCGTAGATCCACGCGTTCGTGCGGTCGGTGCAGCGCAGCTCGTAGGGCCGCTCGTCGGTGACCTCGACGCCGAGGCGCTGGAGCACCGGCAGGACCGCGGAGAGCGAGACCTGGGCGCCCGAGCGGTAGATCTTGAAGCGGCGCTCGCCGGGGGCCGCGCCCACCGGCTCGTACAGGCTGAGCGCGAAGTCCTCCTGCCCGTGCTTGAGCTGCTCCAGGTGCTGGAGGTCGGCGACGGCCGCCCGCGGGCTGTGGTCCGCCTTGTAGCCCTCGGGGAAGGCGCCCGAGTAGCGGCGGAGCAGCTCGGCGGCGCGCTCCTCGCCGCACTCGGCGGTCAGCGCCTCGCTGAAGCCGTCGGCCCAGGAGCGGGCGGCCTCCACGAGCCGGGCCTCGATGCGGTCGGTGTCGGCGTCGGTGAGCTGCGGGAGCCCGCCGCCCGGCGCGACGCGGACCACGAAGTGCAGCCGGGAGAGGATCGACTCCGTGTTCCACGCGGTGAAGTCGACGCTGGTGCCGCCGAGCTCCTCCTTGAGGATGTCGATGATCCGCAGCCGGACGCCGGTGGTGTAGCGGTCACGCGGCAGGTAGACGAGGGCGGAGTAGTAGCGCCCGTACTCGTCCTTGCGCAGGTAGAGCCGCAGCCGACGGCGCTCCTGGAGGTACAGCACGGACGTGACGATGGCGCGCAGCTCGTCGGGCGGGGTCTGGAAGAGCTCGTCGCGCGGGTACGTCTCCAGGATCTGCAGCAGGTCGCGGCCGTCGTGGCTGTTGGGCGAGAAGCCCGCGCCCTTGAGGACTTCCTGGACCTTGCGGCGGATGACCGGCACGCGGCGCACGGACTCGGTGTACGCGGCGGACGAGAAGAGTCCGAGGAAGCGGCGCTCCCCGACGACGTTGCCCTGGCCGTCGAACTTCTTCACGCCGACGTAGTCGAGGTAGCTGGGGCGGTGCACCGTGGCGCGGCTGTTGGCCTTGGTGAGCACCAG
Source organism: Streptomyces sp. NPDC050147 (assembly GCF_040660195.1). NCBI lineage: Bacteria > Bacillati > Actinomycetota > Actinomycetes > Kitasatosporales > Streptomycetaceae > Streptomyces > Streptomyces sp. NPDC050147. The sequence goes on from NZ_JBFALJ010000027.1 coordinate 113,995, forward strand.
GAGCTTGTGCTCACGGGCCTTCGCGCGCGCGTCAGCGGGCAGCCGGCTGAAGGAGGGGCTGACCGGATGGTCCTCCTCGCCGTCGTGCTTCGGGTCGGCGCGCAGGATGCCGAGGCCGGTGCCGGGCACGGCGGCGAGCGAGTCGTCGTCCGTCAGGTCGTACTCACGGAAGCCCAGGAAGGTGAAGTGGTTGTCGGCGAGCCAGCGAAGGAGCTCGCGGGCCTCGTCGACCTCCTGGTCGCGCAGGTCGTCCGCGGTCGGCTCGGTGGGGAGTTCATCGGCGATGCGCAGCGCGGCGTCGCGCATCTTCTCCCAGTCCTCGACGGTCTCGCGTACGTCGGAGAGGATCCGGAGCAGATCGGCGCTGATCTGCTTCAGGTCCGCGCGGTCGGTCTCGCGGTCCATCTCGACGTGGATCCAGGACTCGGTGACCGCGTCGTGCGGGCGCTCGGTGCCGAAGTCCTTGCTGAGGACCTCCAGGAGCTTGCCGGTCAGATCACGTCGTACGACGACCTGGGGGTGGATGACGACATGGATGCCGCGCCCCTGCCGTGAGAGCTCATTGGTGACCGAGTCCACCAGGAAAGGCATGTCGTCCGTGACGACCTCGACGACGGAGTGGCTGCACGTCCAGCCGTTCTCCTCGACGGTCGGGGTGTGCACGCGGACGTTGGCCGTGCCCTGCGGACGGTTCTCGGCGAGACGGTAGTGGGAGAAGGCTGCTCCGAAGACATCGACCGGGTCACGGTCGGCAAGGTCTTCCGGGGCGGTGTGCAGGTAGTAGCGCTGGAGGAACGCGAGAGCCGTGTCCTGGTCGGTCGTGGCCTCGTCGTCCTTCGTCCCGGTCGGTGCCCCATTCGGTAGGCGGCCACCGACCGGGCTGTTCTCAGCTACCCGGGCCGCCCTTGTGAGCAGCTCGGCTTTGGCTTCGTCCAGCTTGGTCTGCATTGTCCTCTGACTCCTGTCGCGCGCCGTTGCGTGACGTATAAGGAAGTGATCCGACGTAACGCCACGACGCGGGGTCTCCGGTCGAAGTCGACGTTATGCCGCGGTGAGAGATGAGCGGGCGGTTATCCGCCATTTTCAGCGGTTTCGCTGACCGATGGCAGGGATGATGTGGCTGGCCGCACCGCGAAGAAGCGTCAGCGACGTCCCGGGCACGGATGTCCTCCGTGTTCCCCGGGCGCAGGGCGGGGGCGTACACGCCCCCGCGGGATATCGCGCTGATCACGGGTCAAGGCTATCGCCCTCCACCCGGGAGTCGTCATGAGCCGTATGTGTACAAAAGCAGGGGTGGAACTTTGACACTCTGCACAGAGACTTTCGCGCCATCCGTCGGCGCCTGACCCGACCTGCGAACCGGTGGGCCCCCTTGGCAAACCGGACGGGCGGATGCACGTTGAGCGGGACGGATGGATCGCACGCGACGGACGGACCCGGCCCACGGACGAACGGACCGGCCCGCCCACGAGTGGGGAGCGAGCACCGATGGCAGCCAAGATCCTGATAGTGACCGGAGACGCGGCGGAGTCGATGGAGGTCCTGTACCCCTACCAGCGGCTGCGCGAGGAGGGGTACGACGTCCACATCGCCGCCCCCGCCCGCAAGAAGCTGCGGTTCGTGGTGCACGACTTCGAGCCCGGCTTCGACACGTACACGGAGAAGCCCGGCTACACCTGGCCCGCCGACCTCGCCTTCTCCGAGATCGACCCGGGCCAGTACGTCGCCCTGGTGATCCCGGGCGGCCGGGCCCCGGAGTATCTGCGCAACGACCCGGAGCTCCGCAAGATCGTCAAGTCCTTCTTCGACGCGGACAAGCCGGTCGCCCAGATCTGCCACGGTCCGCTCCTGACCGCGGCGATCGGCGGCCTGAGCGGGCGCAGGGTCACGGCGTATCCCGCGCTTGAGCTGGACATGCAGACGGCGGGCGCGACGTTCCGTGACGCGGAGGTGGTGGTCGACGGCACGCTGGTCTCGTCCCGCGCGTGGCCGGATCACTCGGGCTGGATGAGGGAGTTTTTGACGGTGCTGCGGGCGAAGGCGCCGGTGACGTAGGGCGGGGCGGTACGTATACCGATCAGAGCCGGGCCGCGGGAAATGCGTATACGGCTTCGGGGCCGTACGGATGCAGGGCACCCGTGGATGCCGCCAGGCTGGTACCTGTGCCGCTTTCCGGTCGGACCGGCAGGCGGGGCGCCGGGCAGTGATGGTCAGCTCCCCCACATCTGTCGTGGCAATCGGCGCTCGGGCGGCACGCGCGCTGCCTGCCCTCGTCGGCGAGGGCAGGCAGCGCGCGTTCGGGGGTCACCCGCCTCCCGGGCCCTACCCCTGCCCCGTCACCGCGGCGATCTCCGTCCGCGAAGCCACCCCGAGCTTCGCCAGGATGTGCTCCACATGCGCGTCAGCGGTCCGCTTCGAGATCACCAGCCGCTCAGCGATCTCCCGGTTGGACAGCCCCCGGGCAGCCAGCGCGGCCACCTCCCGCTCCCGCCGCGTCAGCACGTCAAGGCCGCAGCCCCCGCCCGCTCCCGCGCCCCGCGGCGGTGGCACCGCGGTCGGCCGGTCCGCGTCGGCCTGCGCGGCGGTCACCGCCTCCCGCATGGACAACCGCCGCCCCTCCCCGTACCACCGGGCGAACGCCTGCTCGCCGAGCGCCTCCGCGACCCGCTCGCGCACCTGGGCGTGCAGCCCTCGCAGCGTCGGGAACATCCCGAACGTGTCGCCGGTCCGGCTCCGCGCCGCCTCCACGTACCCGAGGAGCCAGGCCGCCCTGATCCACCGCTCCTCCTGGGCCGCCGCCCAGGAGAGCCCGGCGCAGCACAGCCTCGCGGCCAGCGCATCGCCGATCCGTCCGACGGAGTCCAGGGCCTGCCGCAGCGTCCGCGCGCTCTCCTTGCCGCGCCCCGCGACCCACAGGGAGACGCCCTTCACCATGAGCGTCGCGCCGCGCAGATACCGCTCGTCCTCGAAGGGAGCGAGCTGCGCCAACGCCTCGTCGCACAGTTCGAGGGCGAGCGCCGGTTCCCCCAACGCCGCCCTGACGGCCGCCGCCTCGTGGCACAGCAGCGCCGCCCTCGCCGGGTCACCGACCTCGATCAGCCGCAGCCGGGCCCGCTCCATCGCCACCAGCGCGTCAGCGGTGACATCAGAGCCGTCGCCCGCCGCCAGGATGCCCCGGGTGGCCGCCAGCTCCGCCTCGGCCATCTCCGCTGCGCCCGTCTCCCCGACGCGCCGCGCGACACCGACCGCTTCGGTGAGCCGCCCCAGCGCTGCGGCGGGGTCACCGAGCCACAGGCGGAACTCACCGGTGCGGTGCAGCCCCGCCGCCCGCTCGGGGCAGTCGCCGGGCACGGCCCGCAGCCCCTTGTCGATCCAGTACTCCCCCTCGGACATCGCGCCCACCGCCCGCCAGTGCGGCCAGAGCCGGGTCGCGAGCCGCAGCCCCTCGGTCTCCAGACCCGGCTTGCGGTACGCGTGCTCGAGCGCGGCCCGCACATCGTCCTCGGCGTCCCGCGCCGCCGCGTGCAACGCCACCTGCTCGGCGCTCAGGAACCGCTCATCGAAGCGCCGCCCCAGCTCGCCGTAGTACGTGAAGTGCCGCTGCCGTGCCTCGTCCGTGCCGCCGTCCGCCGCGAGCCGCTCGGCGCCGTACTCCCTGATGGTGTCGAGCAGCCTGTACGTGTCGCCCGCTCCCCCGGGCCGCTGCACCACCGACTTGTCCACCAGGCCGATCAGGTGCTCGATGACCTCGCAGGCTGGCAACTCGTCGCCGCCCGCGCAGATCTGCTCGGCCGCCGCGAGGTCGAAGGCACCGGCGAACACCGAGAGCCTGGCCCACACCACGCGCTCGGGCTCCGTGCACAGCTCGTGGGACCAGTCGATGGCCGTACGCAACGTCTGATGCCGCGACAGCGCGGTCCGCCGCCCGCCGGTGAGCATGCGGAACCGGGCGTCGAGCCGCGCGACGAGCTGCTCCAGAGGCACCGCGCGCAACCGCACGGCGGCAAGCTCCAGCGCGAGCGGAATACCGTCGAGCCGCCGCACCAGAGCATCCAACATCTCCCGGTTGCCCTCGCTCACGGCGAACCCCGGCACCACGGCGCCGGCCCGCTGTACGAACAGCTCGACCGCCTCGGCCCCGCCCAGCGGCTGCAGGGGCCAGCAGCTCTCGCCCGGCACGTCGAGCGGCTGCCTGCTGGTGGCGAGGACGCTGGTCCCCGGCGCCTCCCTGAGCAGCACATCGGCCAGCATGGCGCAGGCGTCGACGAGATGCTCACACGTATCGAGGAGGATCAGCGCCCGCCGCTGCTGCAGGAAGTCCACCACGGCGTCGAGGGGCTGTACGCCGGTCTGCTCGGGCAGGCCAAGGACGGTGGCCAGGGTCCCCGGCAACAGCTCCGGGTCCCGCAACGCGGACAGTTCAGCGAGCCAGACCCCGTCGGGAAACCTTTCGGCGGCCTCCGCCGCCACCCGAAGCGCCACCCGGGTCTTGCCCACGCCTCCGGGCCCGACGACCGTCACCAGCCGGGACTGCTCCAAGGCCCGCCCCAGCGCGGCGACATCCTCACCCCGGCCCACGAAACTGGTGATCTCGGCGGGTAACCGACCACTCCTGCGCTGCCCGAAGCCGAATCCCATGTCGCCCCCGCTACGCCCGCACCGAAACCATCCCACCCAGCGTACGCACCCGACCGCATACGGTAAGCCGCTTCACCTAAGCAGCCAGCCGCTCGGCCACCTCTACGGCCTCGGCGAGGCTGTCCACCACCGGAACCCCCACCCCGACGGCCTCCAGAGAGGTCCTGCTGTGAGACCCGCCGGTATAGAGCACGGCCTGCGCGCCCACATGCGCGGCGGCCACGGCATCATCGACGGCGTCCCCGATGACCACGATGCGCTCGGCGGCGGCAACCCCCTCAAGGGCCGCGAGATGCCGCACCATCCGCTCGGCCTTGCCCGCGTGCGAGGTGTCCATGCGCCCGTCGATGCGCACGAAGTGCTCCTCGATCCCGTGCCGCCGCACGATCGGCACGAGGTGCTCGTGCGGCGCGAGCGAGAGCAACGACTGCGTACGCCCTGCCGCCCGCCGCTCCGCGAGCAGCTCGGCGGCACCGTCGGCGAGACCGCAGGCCTCGGCGCGCGCCCAGTAGTGCTTGTGGAAGACGGCGTCCATGACCTGCCACTCGGCGTCCGTGGGCAACCGCCCCATCAGCCGCTCGTAAAAAAGAGGAACAGGCACGCAGTACAGATCGCGATACCGCTCGAGCGTGATCGGCTCGAGCCCGATCTCCGCGAACGAAGCGTTCGTGGACTCGATCACCGCATGAATGTCATGCAGCAGAGTCCCGTTCCAGTCCCAAACGATGTGCGCCCCGCGCCGCGGCTTCCCCATGCCAAGAAGGTACCCGCCCCCACCGACACCCCACTCCAGCCAATTACTCATTCCCCACCCGAGCCGCGCCCCGGCACCCATGACCGCACCACACACGCCCCCGCAGACGGCGACGCACCGAAGGGGACGTGCCGGTTTGTCCGCCCGGAGCACAGCTCGCAACACTCCGGCACCGAAGCAACCCCACGGCCACCGGACGACAGCGAGGACGGACACACCGGCGCGGCCCCGCACCCACAGACAGGCGGCCCCACAGCCCTGCACGCACCCGCACCCGGCATCGAGACCCAAGGGGACGTGCCGGTTTGTCCGCCCGGAGCACAGCTCGCAACACTCCAGAGCCGAAGCAACCCGACGGCCACCGGACGATAGCGAGGACGGACACACCGGCGCGGCCCCGCACCCACGCACAGGCGGCCCCGCACCCGCCCCAGCCCCGCAGGGGAACCCTCAGCCGATCAACCCAGGAATCTCCTGCGTCGCGAACCACAGCAGCTCATGGTCCTCGACCCCGACTTCGCCCCCGCCCGCATCCCCCCGGACCGCACCTTCCAGCGCCGCAGCGACATCCGCCTCAGCATCCTCCGCGTCCACATGCACCGCGGCGACCTTCTTGAACGGCAACACCCCGGCAACCCGCACCTCCCCAAGCGCCTCCGCGACCTCCGCCAGCGCCCCGTCCGCCACATCCGCGGCCAGCACGACCCGCCGCCGAGCACCCCCCGACTCCTCCGCGATCAGCCGCAGCGAAGCAGCCGCTGCCTGGCTCAGAGCCGCGTACTCCAGCTCCTCGACGTCATCCGAGCCGCACCACTCCCGCAGAGCGGGCGTCACGGCATAGGCGCTCAGCGACCCGCCCTCGCCCCCGACCCCGGCGCCATCCCCAGCCGCAGCCGCAGCCCCCAGCTCGCCCGCCTTGTACGCCTCAGCGAGACGGCTCAGAGTCAGGGGAACGTAGACGCGCATGACGGCCCGCTTTCACAGTCGAAGTAGTCGAAGTAACCGGAGTAGTCGCGGTAGCCGGAGCCTCAGGAGAAGAACCGGAAGGCCCCGAAGAAGGCAACACAACAGACCCCCAGAATACGTGCGGGAGTCCCCCTTCGAGCTGCGCCCCACACCCACCCCCCGCGTCAACAGCCACCCCCACCCTTCACCCACCTCACCCCAACGCCCCCAAGGAGTACCGCTCCCCCAACCCCCCTGATAGGTGACTCATCCGGCTACCCGCCCCACCGTCACCGCCCCTTGCGACCCCCACCTCGCTCCCCGTACAAGATCTCCGACGGAAGTTACTCCCCGGTACAACGACCGGGACAGCGAAACCGGAGGCGACACGGCATGCACAAGGTAATGACCAGGCCCCGCCCCCGCCCGGCGACCACCCGCCCGCCGGGCCGCACAGACCCCCGCCACCCCTCGACAGCACGCACGTCGGCTACACCACGCACTCCACGTACCCCCACACGCCCCGTACGCCCCCTCAGGACGCCGCCGCAGCCCCCACCGCACCCCACAGAGCTCTTCACCGAGCGGCTGCTCCTGGTCCTCAGCGGCCAGAAGCCGGTCCACTGGGCGGCACGCCACATCGCCCACACCGCCTTCGACGACCTGTCCCGCCTCGCCGAGCAGACCCCCCTGAACGTGAACGGCCGCCGCCCCACGGTCCACCGGATCGGCCACTACGAACCACGCCCCGGGGTCTACGAGGTCTTCGCGAGGATCGGCGCGGGCCCAGCCCTCAGGGCCCTGGCGTTCCGCCTGCACCTGGGCGCGGACCAGAGATGGCGCTGTACGGCGGTAGAGGTAGGAGCCCCGGCGAAGTAACAACGCCGAGCCCAGCCAAGCCAGGCCGAGCAACGCACAGCAAGCCAAGCCAAGCAACACCACGCAGCACCAAGCCAAGCAGCACCACGCCAAGCAGAAGCAACAAGCAGCACCCCACAGCAAAGGGGGCCGAGCGCCCACGGCGCCCGACCCCCAAAAACCGCTACAGCGTCCCGCAACTACTTCTTGCGACGACGCCCACCCTTCTGAGCCTTGCGCCGCTCGGCCCGGGTCATCCCGTCCGACTCCGACCGCACACCCGCGTCCTCGGTCTCGAAGTCACCCTCGTCGACCCCGCCCTCGGCGTTCGGCGCCTGGAAGTGCAGACGGTCGGGCCGCTGCGGAGCCTCGAGGCCCTTGGCGCGGATCTCGGGACGACCGCCGCCCGCGGGAACGGCGTCCTTCTTCTGCAGGGAAGCACCGGCCTCGGCGGAGTCCGACACCGGAACCTCCTCGACCTGCTGCTCGACCTGGACCTCCAGGTTGAACAGGTAGCCGACGGACTCTTCCTTGATGCCGTCCATCATGGCGTTGAACATGTCGAAGCCCTCGCGCTGGTACTCGACCAGCGGGTCCTTCTGCGCCATGGCACGCAGGCCGATGCCCTCCTGGAGGTAGTCCATCTCGTAGAGGTGCTCGCGCCACTTGCGGTCGAGCACCGAGAGAACGACCCGCCGCTCCAGCTCACGCATGATCTCGGAGCCGAGCTGCTCCTCACGCGCCTCGTACTGCTGGTGGATGTCGTCCTTGATGGACTCGGAGATGAACTCGGCGGTCAGACCGGCGCGGTCGCCCGCCTCCTCCTCCAGCTCCTCGATGGTGACCTTCACCGGGTAGAGCTGCTTGAAGGCGCCCCACAGCCGGTCCAGGTCCCACTCCTCGGCGAAGCCCTCGGCGGTCTCCGCCGCGATGTACGCGTCGATCGTGTCGTCCATGAAGTGCGTGACCTGCTCCTGGAGGTTCTCGCCCTCCAGGACGCGGCGACGCTCGCCGTAGATGACCTCGCGCTGGCGGTTGAGGACCTCGTCGTACTTCAGGACGTTCTTACGCGTCTCGAAGTTCTGCTGCTCGACCTGCGACTGGGCGGACGCGATCGCGCGCGTCACCATCTTGTTCTCGATCGGCACGTCGTCCGGGACGTTCGCCATGGCCATCACGCGCTCGACCATCTGCGCCTTGAACAGGCGCATCAGGTCGTCGCCGAGCGAGAGGTAGAAGCGGGACTCGCCGGGGTCGCCCTGACGGCCGGAACGACCGCGCAGCTGGTTGTCGATGCGGCGCGACTCGTGGCGCTCGGTGCCGAGGACGTAAAGGCCACCCAGGCTCTTGACCTCCTCGAACTCCGCCTTCACGGAACGCTCGGCCTTCTCCAGGGCGGCGGGCAGCGCGGCGGCCCACTCCTCGACGTGCTCCACGGGGTCGAGGCCGCGCTGGCGCAGCTCCGCCTCGGCGAGGTCGTCGGGGTTGCCGCCGAGCTTGATGTCCGTGCCTCGTCCGGCCATGTTCGTGGCGACGGTGACGGCGCCCTTGCGGCCGGCCTGGGCGATGATCGGCGCCTCACGGTCGTGCTGCTTCGCGTTCAGCACCTCGTGCTGCACGCCACGCTTGGAGAGCTGCTGGGAGAGGTACTCCGACTTCTCCACGGAGGTCGTACCGACCAGGATCGGCTGGCCCAGCTCGTGCTTCTCCGCGATGTCGTCGACCACGGCGGCGAACTTCGCGACCTCGGTGCGGTAGATCAGGTCCGACTGGTCGGCGCGGACCATGGGCCGGTTCGTCGGGATCGGCACGACGCCCAGCTTGTAGATCTGGTGGAACTCGGCGGCCTCGGTCATGGCCGTACCGGTCATGCCGCAGAGGCCGGGGGTTTCCTTGCCGTCGTGGTCGTGACGCTTGTAGAGGCGGAAGAAGTTCTGCAGGGTGATCGTCGCGAGCGTCTGGTTCTCGTCCTTGATGTCCACCCCTTCCTTCGCCTCGATCGCCTGGTGCATGCCCTCGTTGTAGCGGCGGCCGGCGAGGATACGGCCGGTGTGCTCGTCGACGATCATGACTTCGCCGTCGATGACGACGTAGTCCTTGTCCTTCTTGAAGAGTTCCTTGGCCTTGATGGCGTTGTTGAGGTAACCCACGAGAGGCGTGTTGACCGACTCGTACAGGTTGTCGATGCCCAGCCAGTCCTCGACCTTGGCGACGCCGGACTCGTGGATGGCGACGGTGCGCTTCTTCTCGTCGACCTCGTAGTCCCCGGTCTCCTCGATGCCCTTGAGGGTGTTGCCGGCCTCGCCCTTGGTGAGACGGGTGACCAACTTGGCGAAGTCGCCGTACCACTTGGTGGCCTGGTCGGCGGGGCCGGAGATGATCAGCGGCGTACGGGCCTCGTCGACCAGGATCGAGTCGACCTCGTCGACGATCGCGAAGTTGTGGCCGCGCTGCACCAGTTCGTCCTTCGACCACGCCATGTTGTCGCGCAGGTAGTCGAAGCCGAATTCGTTGTTCGTGCCGTACGTGATGTCGCAGGCGTACTGCTCGCGGCGCTGGGCCGGGGTCATGTTGGCGATGATGCAGCCGACGCTCAGGCCCAGGAACTTGTGGACGCGGCCCATCATCTCGGAGTCGCGCTCGGCCAGGTAGTCGTTGACCGTGATCAGGTGCACGCCCTTGCCCGACAGGGCGTTGAGGTACGCCGGGAGGGTGCCGACGAGCGTCTTGCCCTCACCGGTCTTCATCTCGGCCACATAGCCGAGGTGCAGCGCGGCGCCGCCCATCATCTGGACGTCGTAATGCCGCTGGCCGAGGACGCGCTTGGCGGCCTCACGGACCGTGGCGAAAGCTTCGGGGAGGAGGTCGTCAAGGGTCTCGCCGTCGGCGTAACGCTCCTTGTACTCCTCGGTCAGCGCGCGCAGCTCGGCGTCGGAGAGGCTGACGAAGTCCTCTTCGATGGAGTTGACCTGGTCCGCGATGCGGTGCAGCTTGCGCAGGATCTTGCCTTCGCCTGCACGCATGATCTTCGAGAGGACGGACACGGGGGTTGGTCTCCTTGCCGGTCGGGCCTGGCATGGTCGGTTTACTCATAGGGCAACGGCCATCGTAAGCGAGGAGCGGGCCGCGCCGGGAGGTCTGCCGATACGTCAACGGGCGGGGGGCCTGGAAGGTGCCGGGTTGTGCCGATCAGCGCTCGGCGAAATGCGGGTGAAAGCTCGGCCGAAAGCACTGGCCCACAGGGCCTCACCCCCGCAGAATCACCGGATGGAGCCCGTCACACTCACCACCGAACGCCTGATCCTGCGCGTCTTCACGCCCGCCGACACGGACGAGACGTACGAGGCCTGCCAGGACGCCGACATCCAGCGCTGGACCACGGTCCCCTCGCCCTACACCCGCGCGGACGCGGAGGGCTTCGTCGGACGCATGGTGCCGGACGGCTGGCGCCACGACACGGAGTACACCTTCGCCGTACGCCCCCGGGGCGGCGGCCCCCTGGTCGCCGCCGCCAGCCTCCACCACCCGCGCTCGGGCGCCTGGGAGGTCGGCTTCTGGACGGCGAAGGAGCACCGGGGCAGCGGTTACATGACGGAGACGGTTCTCGCCCTGGCCAGGTGGGCCTTCGCCGACCTGGGCTGCAACCGGCTGGAGTGGCGCGCCGAGGTCGGCAACACGGGATCGCGCGCGGTGGCGGAGAAGGCGGGCTTCGTCATGGAGGGCACCCTGCGTGGCGCCCTCCTGAACAAGTCGACGCTCCGTGACTGCTGGGTGGGCGCCCTGCTGCCGAGCGACCTCGGCATGGCGTCGCTCCAGCCGTACCTGCCCGCGCGGGACTGAGACGTGCCCCCGGCCGCCCCCGACCGCCCTGGACTCCCCGGCCGCCCCGGCCGCCCCGGCCGCCGGCAGGTTTCCGCAGGCCAGCCCGCGGTGTCAGTGCCGACCCCTATCGTTTCCGGCATGACGAGCCTGCCGCGCCCCGCCATCGACCTCTCCGCCGACGAGGCCCGCCGCATCGCGCTGCGCGCCCAGGGATTCCTGGGCGCGCCGGACCGCAAGTCCGGTGTGCGGGGCGTGCTGCGGCATCTCGGCGCGGTCCAGCTCGACACGATCTCGGTCCTGGCCCGCTCCCACGAGCTCATTCCGTACGCCCGTCTCGGTGCCGTCGGCCGGGGCAGGGTCGAGGCGGCGTACTGGGACGGGACATCGGGCACCGGCCCCGCCCGGCCGCACGCCTTCGAGTACTGGTCGCACGCCGCGTGCATCCTGCCCATCGAGGAGTGGCCGCACTTCGCCTTCCGCCGCCGCGCCTACCGCACCCGTCCGCACTGGCACCACGACCTGCCGGCCGGTGCGTACGACACGGTCATCAAGCAGCTCACCGCCGAAGGCCCCCTGACGGCCACGGAGTTGGGCGGCGCGAAGAACAAGGGCGAGTGGTGGGACTGGTCGGACGCGAAGGTCGCCGTCGAGCGGGCACTGATGTACGGCGAGGTGGTCTGCACCGAGCGGCGCAGCTGGAAGCGGGTGTACGACCTCGCGGAGCGCGCGATCCCGCAGACGCTGCTCCATGACGACCTGGACGACAGGGAGTGCCTGCGCCGTCTGGTCCGCCTGGCCGGCCAGGCCCTCGGGGTCGGCACGCGCGCGGACATCGCGGACTATCACCGTCTCAAGGGCGAGCAGTTCGACTCGGTGGTCGCGGACTCGGGCCTGGTGCCGGTGACGGTGGAGGGCTGGGACAAGCCCGCCTGGGCCGACCCCGCGGCCCTGGAGACGGCCCCGCGTGGGCGCCACCGCACGACGCTTCTCTCCCCCTTCGACTCCCTGATCTGGGAGCGGGCCCGCACGGAGCGGATCTTCGGCTTCACCCACCGCCTTGAGGCGTACGTCCCCAAGCCCAAGCGCGTCCACGGCTATTTCGCGATGCCGGTGCTGGCCGGGGGCCGTCTGGTCGGCCGCGTGGACCCCGCCCGCGAGGGCAGCACGCTGGTCGCCAAGCAGGCGTCGCTGGACAGCCCCAAGTCCGTGCCCGCGGTGGCCCAGGCCCTGCGTGAGGCGGCGACCTGGGTCAACTGCGATTCCGTACGGGTGGAGCGGGTGAACAAGCCGGAGTTGACCGCCGAACTGGTGCGCGCCCTGGGCTGAGCCCGGGCCGCGGGCCTCACCTGATCTCGAGGATCTTCTCCCGCATCGCGTACACGACCGCTTCCATCCTGGAGTGCAGTTGCAGCTTCTCCAGGATGTTGCGCACGTGGTTCTTCACGGTGTTCTCGGAGATGAACAATTCCTTCGCGATATCGCGGTTGTTCATGCCCGTGGCCACCAGCTTCAGCACTTCCAGCTCGCGCTCGGTCAGCCGCGGCGCGGGCACCAGTCTGCGCTCGTCGGTGCGCTGGATCATCGATTTGAACTCGGTGAGCAGTTTGGACGCCATGGACGGACTGATCTGCGACTGCCCGTCGGCCACCGCGCGAATCGCCGTGGCCACCTCGTCCGTGGAGATCTCCTTGAGGAGGTAGCCGGTGGCACCCGCCTTGATCGCGTCGTAGAGGTCGGCCTCCTCGTCGCTGATCGTCAGCATGATGATCTTCGCGCTCGGCGCGACCTCCTTGATGGAGGTGCACGCCTCGATGCCGCCGCGCTTGGGCATGCGTACGTCCATCAGCACGATGTCCGGCAACAGGTCCGCGGCCTTGTCCACCGCCTCGGCGCCGTCGCCCGCCTCCCCGACCACCTGGATGTCCTCCTCGGCCGCGAGGACGATCTCCAGGCCCCGGCGGAAGAGCGCGTGGTCATCCACCACAAGGACCCTGATCGGCTCCTTGCGCGGTGCGCCCGCATCCGTGCCGATGCCGATGCCGTCGTCGTCATCGGCATCCCGCATCGGTCCGAAGCTGTCCGCCATCGTTCCTCCCCCTGAAGGCCATGGCCCGTTGTGCGTCTGCTGCCGCCAACCCGTGGCGGCAGCACACCGGTTGGCCGGTTCCGCCCATGATTTCATGCCCGGACGGTCGCGTGGTGCGCCCAGGGGTCGCATGGTGATGCCCCTGGGGGCGCACACGCGCTCCAGGGGCACCGTCTCAGCCCTCGACCGACCGGGGTCAGCCGCCGAGCGCACCGCCCCCGCCGGCGGACTCGGCCCGCGCGACCATGGGGTCGGTGTTGAGGCGGATCACGCCGTAGTCGTAGGCGTGCCGCCGGTAGACCACACTCGGTTCCTTCGACTCCGAGTCGACGAACAAGTAGAAGTCGTGCCCGACGAGTTCCATCTCGTAGAGCGCCTGGTCGAGCGTCATCGGGGCGGCCACGTGGCTCTTCTCGCGGACCACGAGCGGCCCCTCGCCCTGGATCTCCAGCGAGCCGATCCTCTTGACGGGCACGCCGTCCGGCTCTTCCTCACGCACGAGGGAGCCGTCTCCGTTGAGAGTGGCCGCGTCCGGTACCCGCTCGGCGACTTCGGCGGCGGAGAGCCTGCCGGTGCCGCGGCGGTTGTGGCGCTTCTCGTGCTGCTTGCGCATCCTTGCGTCGAGCTTGGCCGTGGCCAGGTCGAGCGCCGCGTACGGATCGGTCGCAGAGGCCTCCGCGCGGATCACGGGTCCACGCCCGCGGAGCGTGATCTCCACACGGTCGGAACGGTCGGCCTGACGCGGGTTGGTTTCCTTGGACACCTCGACGTCGAGGCTGATCACCTTGCCGTCGAGCTTCTGGATCTTCTCCAGGTTCAGCTTCTCGGCCACGTGCTTGCGGAACCGCTCGGGCACCTCGGTCTTGCGGCCCTTGACGACGATGTCCACGCAGAACTCCGTTCCCGGATCGCTCCGCTTCAGCGGCGGAGCATCTCCCTTTTGCACCAGGCCCCGGTGACTCCCGGAGCCTCGGACTCGGTGACTTCCACCTCCTCCTCCCCCGCGAACAAGATCTCCACCCCGACCGGCCCGGGTGATTGCGAAAAACCCAGCGACCGTCATTCCGATATGCGAGGGTCGGCGTCCGCCATTCCTCACAACCGAACATATCTCGCCCGGACGGATGTCGTCACCCTCTACCGCCGCATACCTCCATTCAGGTGTATTGACCCTCTCACTACCTGCAACGATGCAAGTTCCCAGTCAGTTCCGGTTTACTCCGAAAGAATCCGGCGAGGAGGCGACAACAGCCGCGATGACCCTGTTCTCGCAGGTAATTTCACGGGCTGTTACCACCGGGGCCGACCCTCTACTTTCCGTGTCTATGTCACGTATTGCGCGCGCCGCCTCGGCCAGAGACGCGCCGGTGGTCATCACGTCGTCCACGATCACGACCCGCCCACCGGCGAGCAGCCGCCCGCCACCCGCGGTCACCTCCAGGGCACCCCGCAGATTCGCCTGCCGCTGACGGGAGTTGAGCCCCGCCTGGTCTTTCACGGCACGCCGCTGGCGCAGCACGCCGAGCACCCGGGCCCGCGTCCCGCCCCGCCGCAGCTCACCCGCGGCGGCCAGCGCGATCCGCCGTACCGGATCATGGCCACGCGCCCGCACGGCCCCGCGAGCCGACGGCACCGGCACCAGCAGTACCGGAGCGTCACCACCCGCCCCAGCGGCACCCTCCCGCAGGCCGGTGCCCTGCCGAGCGGCCTCCCGCAGCCCGGCCCGCACCGCCCCCGCGAGCCCCGCGCCCAGCGGCCCCGCCAGCCCCAGAGCGCCCCGCTCCTTGTGGGCGAGCAGCACCGCCCGCACCGAGTCTCCGTAGACAGCCCCCGCGTGCACCACCGGCAGCTCCCGCGGCCGGGGGCAGGGGCTCACCCGGCACGGCACGGCCCCGTACAAGGCGTCGCGGCACTGCGCGCAGAGCGCCGCACGAGGCCTGCCACAGCCTCCGCACTCAGCCGGCAGCACCAGATCGGTGAGGTCCTGCCACCACCCCGGCATGCCCACCACTGTGCCAAGGCACGAGCGCCGCTGACCACCCCTGTGGACAACGGCCTGTGGACAACCACCCGCAGACAACTGCGCGGCCCGAACGAGGCGTTACTCCGGCACGGACACCTCGAAGAGCACGGCGCAATCACACCGGACAACACCGCGCGGCCACCCCGAAGAGCACGACCCGGCCAGCCCGGACGGACCGGCGCCATCACCCCGGACGGACCGGCACAATCACCCCGGATAGACCGGCGCCGACCCCTTCTCGACCACCGTCTGCCACTGCGCACCCGTCGGCAGCCGCACTATCCCGTCGTCCGAGTGCGCCACCAGCGGCTGCCGCTCGTCCTCGGACGCCGCGATCTCCTCCACGCCGGTGAGACCGGGCAGCGTGGCCCCCGCTGGCACCGAGCCGTCGCTCTGGACGTACCGCATCTGCTGCACGCCGCCGGACTCCCGCCCGACCACCACGAGGCGGCTGCCGCCCGCCCATGACATGGCGGTGACCTCCTCCATCTGCGGCGCCGCCCGGCGTAGTCCGTCCACCGAGATCTGCGGCTGCTCGCCCTTGGCGCCCGTCCGCTCGACGCGGCCTATCTGCAGGCTCGTCTTGCCGTCCTTCTTCACGAGGAGCGCGATCCGTACGCCGTCGGCCGCCACCCGCACCGCCTCGATCCGCCCGTCAAGGTTCGCGATCTTGACCGGAAGCGGCTCGCCCGCGCCCTGCTCGAGCCAGAGCAGCCGCGGCCGCTTCGGGTCGCGGTCGGCCACCCAGAGGTCACCGCGGCCGTCCCAACTGGGCGTCGAGAGACCGTCCTGTTCCGACTTGGCCTTGCTGCGCACCTCCGGCTTGCCGAGCGCCGCCGCCGAGACCAGCGAACCCATGTAGAGCGAGCGTCCGTCGAGCGACACCCCGGCCGCCCGCTCCTCGTCCCGCGACACGGCGGCGGAACGCAGCGGCTGCTCGCCACTGCCCAACTTCCCCTGCACGGGCTGCGGATCGGCCTTGCCGTCAATGTTGGCCGACATCCGCACGAGGCGCCGCTTGTCGTCGATGAGGTACTGGAAGTCGGGGTGTTCCGCGGTGCGGCGCGAGGCGACGGACTCGGCCCGTTCCTTGCTCAGGACGCACAGCTGCGAGCCGTTGCGACGCTGCAGCTCCACCTCCTCGACGCCGGACGACGTCAGGTCCTGGAGCGTGAAGAGCAGTTGTGCGGCCATCTCCGTGCACCGCTCCTGGCCCATGGAATCGGCCTTCGCGTTCAGCGGCACCGTCAGTTTGCCCTGGTCGTCGGGGGCCAGCGTCTTGGTGCCCGCCTTGAGCCGCGTACCCGTCGGGAAACGCGTGCCGACGACCTGCTTGAGCCACGTGGTGGGGCCGTCGAGCAGCGCCTTGACGGTCTCCGTCACGGGGTCTATTCGCTGACGTATGTAGACCGGGTCGGCGACGAGTCCTTCCTGGCCGCGACCGGTCGCGCCGGACGAACGCGTAGCGAAGTAGTACTTGTTGACGGACCAGTAGATGCGCTGGAAGTCGGACTGTCCGAGCACGACGCCCTGCGGCACCCGGTCTATCCGCCACTCCTTGCCGTTCGGCCCGTCCTGCTGGGTGAGGTGAACGCTCTGGTTGTACGCGGCGTTGTCGAGCTGATAAGCGTGCTCGCCGTCCACGGTGGCGACCTTGCGTCCGGTCAGCGGGAACGTACGACCTGTGTCGCCACCGTCCCCGACACTGCCGGAACCCGTGCTCGGCCCGCTCTCCAGCACCGTGGTCTGCACATCGGGGTTCCAGCTCTTGGACGCTTCCTTGGTCAGGTACTTGCGCGCCATCGCGAACTCGGGGTCGTCGCTGGTCAGCGCTTCGAGGAAGCCCTGGACTATCTCCGAGGGGCCGGCGTTCTCACCGGGCGGCATCGCGTAGACCCGGACCTGCGACTGCGAGTCCGGGCGCTGGGAGGCGTCGACCGCCTTGAGGTTCCCGCTGTCGGGCATCGAGGCGCATCCCGCGAGCAGCACCCCGCAGGAGCCGAACAGCACACCGGCCCGCAGCGGACGCCGACGAGCGCGGCGATCGTGGTCAGCGCCCACGAGAGGCCTCCCCTTCCCTGGCGGAATCCGTGACCGTTTCCCTGGCGGAATCCGTTTCCGTCTCGCTCACGTGATCCGTCTCGCTCACGTGATCCGGGTCGGTGACGGCGCCCGTCGCGAGGTCCGTCGCGGCCTCTGTCGCCGGTTCACCGGAGCCGGAACCCCGGTCCGTCTCACGTACGGAGCCATCGGGCCCGCCGTTCGACGGAATCTCGTCGTCCGGCGGCCGCCGCGGCACCACCCGCGCCCCGCTGCCCGGCAACGCGGTGGGGTCCACCGTCGTGGCCGCCTGTGCGAACCGCGGCGCGATCGGCGCCCTCGCCGGGACGGGCGGCGGCACCCGCACCGACGCCGAAGGCTGCGCCGGCACCGTGGCGAGCTTGTTCCCGCCACCCAGCGGGAGCCCCGCGTCGTTCAGGCCGCGGTGGCGCCGCGAATCGTCGGGCTCCAGCGGTATCGGCGAGCCCCGCAGCGCCTCGTCCGCCGTGCGCGGCAGCGTCAGACGGAACTGCGAACCGCCGCCCGGCTCGCCCCACGCCTGGAGCCAGCCGCCGTGCAGCCGCGCGTCCTCGAGCGCGATGGACAGCCCGAGGCCCGTACCACCGGTGGTACGCGCGCGTGCCGGGTCGGCCCGCCAGAAGCGGCTGAACACCCGGGTCGCCTCACCCGGCTTGAGCCCCACTCCGTAGTCCCGCACCGCGACCGCGACCGCACCGCCCGCCACCGCGAGCCGCACCACGACGTCCCGGCCCTCGCCGTGCTCCACGGCGTTGACCACGAGGTTGCGAAGGACCCGCTCCACACGGCGCGCGTCGGCCTCGGCGACCACGGGCTGCTTGTCCCCGACGATCCGTATGTGCGTTCCCTTGCGCTCCGCGAGCGGCTCCGCGCCGCCCACGACCCGTCGTACGACCTCTCGCAGGTCTATCGGCTCGGCCTCAAGGGCCGCCGCCCCCGCGTCGAACCGGCTGATCTCGAGGAGGTCCGCGAGCAGCGTCTCGAAACGGTCCAGCTGATCGGCGAGCAGCTCGGCCGACCGCGCGGTCACCGGATCGAAGTCCACGCGCGCGTCGTGGATGACATCGGCCGCCATCCGTACGGTCGTCAGCGGCGTACGCAGCTCGTGCGAGACGTCCGAGACGAATCGCCGCTGCATCCGCGAAAGCTCCTCCAACTGCTGGATCTTCAGCTGGAGGTTCTGCGCCATCTTGTTGAAGGCCTCGCCGAGGCGCGCGATGTCGTCCTCGCCGGTGACCTTCATACGTTCCTGAAGGCGCCCGGCGGACAATCGCTCGGCGATGCCCGCGGCCATCCGTACCGGCGTGACGACCTGGCGCACCACCAGCCAGGCGATGGCGCCCAGCAGCACCACGACGAACAGACCCGCGGTGGCAAGCGTCGTCCTGACGACGCCGAGGGACTCCTCCTCCTGCGTCAGCGGGAAGAGGTAGTACAGCTGGTAGGGATCGCCGTTCAGGTCGTTCAGACGCTTGCCGATGACCAGGCCCGGCTGGGCCTCACGGCCGTCGTTGAAGACGATCCGCGTATTGCTCTGATACGCCCTGGTGCCCTTGTCGACACTGTCGCGCAGCGCCTCGGGCACACTCTGGATCGGGTCCACGCCCCCGGAGGCACGCGGCCCGCGCACGCTGCCGCTGCTCGCCGTGGACGTCGGACTCAGCGTCACCACGTTGAACGCGCTCTGGCCGCCGCTGGAAAGCTGCTCCACCAGGTCGGACATCCACACGGCGGTGGGCGGCGTGGCCCTTCCGTCAGGCGTGCCACTGTCCTGCCCGGAGCGCGGACGAGCGGAGTTCGCCTCGTCCTGAGCCGCCCTGAACCCGCCGTCGGCCTGGCTCTGCGAGGCCTTCACCTTGGCCTTGAGCAGGCCGTTGTTTACGGAGCTGAGGACGGCGAAGCCCAGCATCAGGACCACGCCGAGCGACATGAGCAGCGTCGTGACGACGACCTTGAGCTGGATGTTGCGCCGCCACAGTCGCACGGCGGGCAGCAGCGGACGCCGCACCCAGCGCACGAAGAGCCTCAGGACGGGGCTGCCCTGCACCCCGTCCTGCAACAGCAGACCGCCGTCGAGGAGCCGCCCGAACGTCGAGCCGCGCCGCGTCGGTCCAGAGCCGCGGGCCCCTCCGGTCCGGGCCCCTCCAGTCCGCCCCGAGCGGCCACCCGGTGCCCCGGGCGGTGCGGGGGAACTGTCCCGGGACATGTCAGCTCGGTCCGGCCTTGTAACCGACACCACGGACGGTCACCACGATCTCCGGGCGCTCGGGGTCCTTCTCGACCTTCGAGCGCAACCGCTGCACGTGCACGTTCACAAGACGGGTGTCGGCCGCGTGGCGGTAACCCCAGACCTGTTCGAGCAGCACCTCACGCGTGAACACCTGCCACGGCTTGCGGGCCAGCGCGACCAGCAGGTCGAACTCCAGCGGCGTCAGCGCGATCGACTGTCCCTCCCGCTTCACGGAGTGCCCCGCCACGTCGATGACCAGGTCACCTATGGCGAGCTGCTCCGGCGCGGGCTCCTCGGACCTCCGCAGCCGCGCCCGGATGCGGGCCACGAGCTCCTTCGGCTTGAAGGGCTTCACGATGTAGTCGTCGGCGCCGGACTCGAGGCCCACCACGACGTCCACGGTGTCGCTCTTGGCCGTGAGCATGACGATCGGCACCCCGGACTCCGCCCTGATCAGGCGGCACACCTCGATGCCATCACGGCCCGGCAACATCAAATCCAGCAGTACAAGATCCGGCTTTGCCTCCCTGAAAGCGGCCAGCGCCTTGTCGCCATCAGCTACGAACGACGGCTCAAACCCTTCACCACGCAGCACAATCCCGAGCATCTCGGCCAGTGCGGTGTCGTCGTCGACGACAAGGACTCGTCCCTTCATGCCTGACATCATCCCATTAGCTCATCGTTACCTGGCGTGACCTGGCACACAGCTCGTCCAGGCCCCCTGCTGTCACGGGCGAAACGACGCCCTCCTCGGTGACGATCGCCGTCACCAGTTCCGGAGGTGTCACATCGAACGCGGGGTTGTACGCCTGGGTCCCCAGAGGTGCCACCGCGATCCCGCCTCCCGCTTCAAATCCGGCCATCGGCACATACGGCGCCGTGACCTCCGTCACTTCATGACTCGACCGCTGCTCCACCTCGATGGACGCTCCGTCCGGGGTGTCCGGGTCCACGGTCGTGACCGGCGCCACCACGATGAACGGCACGTGGTGGTAGCGGGCGAGCACCGCGAGCGGATAGCTCCCCACCTTGTTGGCGACCGAACCGTCGGCCGCGATGCGGTCGGCGCCGATCACCACGGCATCCACCTCACCCGCCGCGAACAGCGACCCCGCCGCGTTGTCCGTAAGCAAGGTGTACGCCATTCCGGCCCGCGCCGCCTCATACGCGGTCAGCCTCGAACCCTGCAGCAAGGGCCGCGTCTCGTCCACCCACAGCCTGCGAAGACGTCCCATCCGGTGCGCGGCAAGGGCCACGGCGAACGCCGTGCCCTCACCGCCGGACACCAGCGCCCCCGTATTGCAGTGGGTCAGGATCCGATGACTGCCGCCCGGCAGCATCTCGTCGAGCAGCGCCAGGCCGTGCACCGCCATCCTCGCACTGGCCTCGGCGTCTTCCCGGTGCAGCGCCCGCGCCGCCGCCAGCGCCGCGGCGCCCGCGAGCTCCTGACCGTCCCCGCCCGCGACCGCCGCGCGGTATGCCGTCAGGGCCCTGCGTACGCCGTGTTCGAGGTTCACCGCGGTGGGCCGGGCCCCCGCGATCGCGCCCGCCGCCTCCTCCACGTCGAAGCCGCGTACGGCGGCCAG
This sequence comes from Streptomyces sp. NPDC050147, assembly GCF_040660195.1. Classification (NCBI taxonomy): domain Bacteria; kingdom Bacillati; phylum Actinomycetota; class Actinomycetes; order Kitasatosporales; family Streptomycetaceae; genus Streptomyces; species Streptomyces sp. NPDC050147. The sequence goes on from NZ_JBFALJ010000027.1 coordinate 135,016, forward strand.
CGCGACCCCGTACGCACCGGCGATGCCGAGCAGCGGTGCCCCGCGCACGGCCAGCGTACGGATCGCCTGCACCAGGGCGGGCGCGTCCGTGCACACCAGCTCGGTCTCCTCGCCGGGCAGCCTGGTCTGGTCGAGGAGGACCAGTACGGGGCCCTCGGGCGGCTCGGCCCAGCGGATCACGGAGATCGCCGGGTTCGCCTCCTCCACCGGATTCTTCGGGGTCTGGTTCGGCCGTGTTTCCTCGCCTGATTGCGCGTACTGATCAGCCATCCGTCCAGTCTGCCCCGTACCTGACGGACAATTGAAGGTGTGCAGCCCATACGCTGCCCGGTCCCCGCACGGGTGCGCCGTGGCACGATGGCTGGCAACCTGCCGCCGCGACCGCGGTCGGGCACCGTGAAGGAGCGACGATGAACGACACTCCGGGCTGGGCTTCGCCCGGATCTGCCCCCTCCGACGACGGCAAGGACTCCGGCAAGCCCGGACCCGCCGAGCCCGCGGACCAGCCCGACGTTCCGGCCTCGAAGTGGTCCAAGGAGCAGCCGCCACCCGCCCAGTGGTCCGCCCCCGCCCCACCGGCCCCCGGTCAGACCCCGCCTCCGCCGCCGCCTCCGCCCGGCGGTGGCTGGGGTGGCGGACGGCCCGGCGGCCCCGGTCCCGGTGGCCCCGGCGGTCCTGGCCACTACCCCGGCTGGGGCGCGTGGCAGGGACCGCCGCCCGCCGCCAAGCCCGGCGTCATTCCGCTGCGGCCCCTCGGCGTCGGCGAGATCCTGGACGGCGCGGTCTCCACGATGCGTACGTACTGGCGCACGGTGCTCGGCATCTCTCTCGCCGTGGCCGTGTTCACGGAGATCGTCGTCATCCTGCTCCAGGGGCTCGTCCTCGACGACAGCGCTTCCACGGACGCCCTCGACGACCCGAGCGCGACCGTCGGCGAACTGACCCGTGCCCTGGGCGACACCCTGCTGAGCTCCGGCGTGATCCTGCTGATCACCCTGCTCGGCACGATCGTCGCGACCGCCCTGCTCACGATGGTCACCAGCCGCGCCGTCCTCGGTAAGTCGGTCACCACGGCCGAGGCCTGGCAGGACGCCAAGCCGCAGCTGCCGAGGCTGATCGGCCTGACGCTGCTGCTCCCGCTCATCGGCATGGCGGTCGTCGCCGCCGGCAGCCTGCCCGGCGTACTGATCGCGACGGCCGGTGCGTCGGACGCGGGCGTCAGCCTCGCCGTACTCGGCGGATTCGCCGCCCTTGTCGTCGCCATCTGGCTGCTCGTCCGCTTCTCGCTCGCCTCGCCCGCCCTGATGCTGGAGAAGCAGGGCGTGAAGAAGTCGATGACCCGCTCGGCGAAGCTCGTCCGCGGCTCCTGGTGGCGGGTGTTCGGCATCCAGTTGCTCGCCGCGATCATCGCCAACGTCATCGCGTCGATCATCGTCATCCCCTTCGCCCTCATCGCGGGCGCGCTGAGCGGCGACGGCGTCACCGGCTTCCTCGACAGCGGCAGCGGCGACCTCGGCTGGACCTTCCTGATCGTCAGCGGCGTCGGCTCGATCATCGGCTCGATGCTCACGTTCCCGATCACCGCCGGAGTCACCGTGCTCCTCTACATCGACCAGCGGATCCGCCGCGAGGCCCTCGACCTCGAACTGGCGCGCGCGGCGGGCCTCCAGGGCGACAACGGCCCCAACGCCCCCGGAATCCCCGGGAGCTGATGCGGTGACGGGGGCAGTGCTGCACGGAGCAACGGCGGTCGTTCTCCGCACGGGCGACGACGACCCACCGGTGACGATCCCGCGCGCCCCCGCGCGAGAGGCGGCCGAGCGCGAACTGTCCGACCCCGCCTACCGCGAGAACGACCCCAGCCTCCTGCAACGCGCCCTGGACCGCTTCTGGGAGTGGGTGGACGGCCTGTTCTCCGCCGCCTCGGGGGTCACCCCGGGCGGCGGCCTGGGCCTCCTGGTCATCGTCATCGCCGTACTGGCCCTGATCGCGGCCCTCTGGTGGCGGCTCGGCACCCCGCACCGCGCCCCCACCTCGTCCCCCGCCCTCTTCGACGACCGCCCGCGCACCGCCGCGGAACATCGCGCCGCCGCCGAGGCACACGCCGCCCAGGGCCACTGGAACCAAGCCGTCCAGGAACGCATGCGGGCGATCGTCCGCGCCCTGGAGGAACGCGCCCTCCTGGACCCCCGCCCCGGCCGCACAGCCGACGAAGCGGCAGCGGAGGCCTCCCGGACGCTCCCGGCCCACGCCACGGAACTCCACGCGGCAGCCCAGTCCTTCGACGCCGTCACGTACGGCGCCCGCACAGCCACAGAGCCGACGTACACCCGCCTGACCACCCTGGACAAAGCCCTCACGCAAACAAAACCAACCCTGAGCAACACCCCCCAGGGAGCCCCCAATTGACGGCCCCCCAGGACCCAACAGAACCCAAACCCGGACACGGGTCAGAACCCGAACCTGGACACGGGTCAGAACCCAAACCCGGACACGGGTCAGAACCCGGACCTGGACTCGGGGCCGAACCCCACCCCGGGTCCGAACCCGAACCTGGGCTCGGAGCCGCACCCGGAAACGGCCCCGAACCCGGGCTCTGGGACGGACCTGCACCCGACCCCGCCCCCGGCCCCAAGGCCGCATCCACACCCGGCCCCCGGCTCAAGACCCCACCCACACCCGGCCCCGGGGTCAAAACCACACCCGGACCTGCCCTCACGACCAGCCCCAGCCCCACCCCCAACTCCGGACTCGCGACCAAGCCCAACCTCACCCCCAAGACCACCCCCGGCACCAACCCCAGAACCACCCCGACCACCTCCACCACCTCCACAGCCCCCACCCCCCGCCAGCTCTGGACCAAAACCCGCGGCATCCTCCTCGCCCTGGTGCTCCTCCTGGCAACCGCCATCGTCATCGCGGCCGTCCGCTCCGGCGCCCAGCACGGTCGCCTCGACCCGCGCTCAGCCGACCCCTACGGCAGTCGCGCCGTCGCCGAACTCCTCGCCGACCGCGGCGTAACCACCCGCGTGGTCACCACCTCCGAAGAGGCCAGGTCAGCGGCAGGCCCGGACACCACGCTCCTGGTGGCCGCCCCCGACCGCCTCACCGAGCGCCAGCAGTCCCGCCTCCGCGCGGCCACCGAGGACTCCCGAGGCCGCACCGTGCTCCTCGCCCCCGGCACCCCCTCGGTCAGCACCCTCGCCCCGGGGGTCACCGCGGACGCCACCCCCAGCCTCGACTCGACGCTCTCCCCCCGCTGCGACCTGCCCGCCGCAGAACGCGCGGGCTCCGCCGATGTGGGCGGCCTGCGCTACGACACCCTCGCTCCGGACGCCGACGCCTGCTACCTCAGCGACGGCCTCCCCAGCCTGCTGAGCCTCCCGGCCGCCGACGGCCCCGGCGACACCGTCGTGCTCGGCGCCCCCGACATCCTCTTCAACGACCGCCTCGACGAGCAGGGCAACGCCTCACTGGCCCTGCAACTCCTCGGATCCCGCCCCCACTTGGTCTGGTACCTCCCCTCGCTCTCCGACGACGCGGCAAGCGAAGGCGACACCGCCGACCGCGACTTCTTCGACCTCATCCCCGACGGCTGGCTCTGGGGCACCCTGCAACTCGCCATCGCCGCCGCACTCGCCGCCCTGTGGCGCGCCCGCCGCCTCGGCCCGCTGGTCCCAGAACGCCTCCCCGTGGCCATCCGCGCCTCCGAAACCGTCGAAGGCCGAGCCCGCCTCTACCGCAAGGCCAACGCCCGCGACCGCGCCGCCGCCGCCCTCCGCTCGGCCACCCGCACCCGCATCGCCCCCCTCATCGGCGTGTCCCCCACCCAGGCGCACGCCCCCGAGACCCTGCTCCCCGCCCTGTCCGCCCGGCTCCGCACCCCAGGCCAGGACCTGCCCCCCCTCCTCTTCGGCCCACCTCCCGCCAACGACGCAGCACTCATCACCCTCGCCGACCAACTCGACGCCCTCGAAAGAGAGGTACGTACTTCATGATGGACCCGACCACTGACAACGCCGGGAGCTCCGGCAGCGCCCGCTCCTCCCTGGAGTCCCTGCGCACGGAGATCTCGAAGGCCGTGGTCGGCCAGGACCCCGCGGTGACGGGCCTCGTCGTGGCCCTCCTCTGCCGCGGCCACGTCCTCCTCGAAGGCGTACCCGGAGTGGCGAAGACCCTGCTGGTCCGCGCCCTCGCCGCATCCCTCGAACTCGACACGAAGCGCGTCCAGTTCACCCCGGACCTGATGCCGAGCGACGTCACCGGCTCCCTCATCTACGACGCCCGCACCACCGAGTTCTCGTTCCAGCCGGGCCCCGTCTTCACCAACCTCCTCCTGGCCGACGAGATCAACCGCACCCCTCCCAAGACCCAGTCCTCCCTCCTCGAAGCGATGGAGGAGCGCCAGGTCACAGTGGACGGCACCCCCCGCCCACTCCCCGAGCCCTTCCTCGTAGCGGCCACCCAGAACCCGGTCGAGTACGAAGGCACGTACCCGCTCCCCGAAGCGCAGCTGGACCGTTTCCTCCTCAAGCTCACCGTCCCCCTCCCCTCCCGCCAGGACGAGATCAACGTCCTCACCCGCCACGCGGAAGGCTTCAACCCCCGCGACCTCGCCGCCGCCGGCATCCGCCCGGTGGCAGGCCCCGCCGACCTGGAGGCGGCCCGCGCCGCGGTCGCGAAGACGTCGATCTCCCCCGAGATCACCGCCTACGTCGTGGATATCTGCCGAGCCACGCGCGATTCCCCGTCCCTGACCCTGGGCGCCTCCCCCCGAGGCGCCACAGCGCTCCTCTCCACGGCCCGCGCCTGGGCCTGGCTCACAGGCCGCGACTACGTCATTCCCGACGACGTCAAGGCCCTCGCCCTCCCCACCCTCCGCCACCGCGTCCAACTCCGCCCGGAGGCCGAGATGGAGGGCGTGACAGCGGATTCCGTGATCAACGCGATCCTCGCCCACGTCCCGGTCCCCCGCTGATGGCCCTCACCGGCCGCACAGCGCTCCTGGCGGCCCTCGGCAGCCTCCCCGTGGGCATCTGGGACCCCAGCTGGACAGGCATCCTCGCCGTGAACGCCCCGCTGGCCCTGGCCTGCGCCTGTGACTTCGCCCTGGCCGCTCCCGTACGCCGCCTCGGCCTGACCCGCGCGGGCGACACCTCCGTACGGCTCGGGCAATCCGCGGACGTCGAGCTGACCGTCACCAACCCCTCCGGCCGGCCCCTGCGCGCCCAACTCCGCGACGCCTGGCCCCCGAGCAGCTGGCACCCCGGCACCGAAATCGAGGCCTCCCGTCACCGCCTGACGATCCCTCCCGGAGAGCGCCGCCGCCTCACCACCCGCCTACACCCCACCCGCCGAGGCGACCACCAGGCCGACCGCGTCACCATCCGCTCGTACGGCCCCCTGGGCCTCCTCACCCGCCAGGGCAGCCACGAGGTCCCGTGGACGCTCCGGGTCCTGCCCCCCTTCACCAGCCGCAAGCACCTCCCGTCCAAGCTGGCCCGCCTCCGCGAACTCGACGGCCGCACCAGCGTGCTGACCCGCGGCCAGGGCACGGAATTCGACAGCCTCCGCGACTACGTACCCGGCGACGACACCCGTTCCATCGACTGGCGCGCCACCGCCCGCCAGTCCACCGTCGCCATCCGCACCTGGCGCCCCGAACGCGACCGCCACATCCTGCTGGTCCTCGACACCGGCCGCACATCCGCGGGCCGGGTCGGTGACGCCCCGCGCCTCGACGCCTCGATGGACGCGGCCTTGCTCCTCGCGGCCCTGGCCTCCCGGGCAGGCGACCGCGTAGACCTCCTCGCCTACGACCGACGCGTACGAGCCCTGGTGCAGGGCAAGGCGGCAGGCGAGGTACTTCCCTCGGTCGTCAACGCCCTGGCCACGCTCGAACCGGAACTCGTGGAAACGGACGCCAGAGGCCTGACCTCAACGGCCCTCCGCACGGCGACCCGCAGCTCCTTGATCGTGCTGCTGACGAGCCTGGACGCAGCCCCCATCGAAGAGGGCCTGCTTCCCGTGCTCTCCCGCCTCACCCAACGCCACACAGTCCTCTTGGCCTCGGTCGCGGACCCGCACATAGAGCGGATGTCCAAGGCCCGAGGAACCACAGAAGCCGTGTACGACGCCGCAGCTGCCGCCCAAGCACACGCAGAACGCCACCGCACGGCAGAACAACTCACCCGCCACGGCGTCACAGTCGTAGACGCAACTCCCACGGACCTGGCCCCCGCATTGGCAGACGCATACCTGTCCCTAAAGGCGGCCGGCCGCCTCTGAAGAATGCCGAGGAAACAAAAAAGGCCCTCGGTTGGGGGTCTGGAACGCAGAAAACCCCCGCACCCAGAGGGTGCGGGGGTTTCCCGTCAATAATAGTTCGGCGGCGTCCTACTCTCCCACAGGGTCCCCCCTGCAGTACCATCGGCGCTGTGAGGCTTAGCTTCCGGGTTCGGAATGTAACCGGGCGTTTCCCTCACGCTATGACCACCGAAACACTATGAAACTGTCAACCGCACCGTAGTCGTGGCCCGACATACGGGGTTGTTCGTGGTTTCAGAACCAACACAGTGGACGCGAGCAACTGAGGACAAGCCCTCGGCCTATTAGTACCAGTCACCTCCACCCGTTGCCGGGCTTCCAGATCTGGCCTATCAAC